>JBHENH010000028.1:0-473 GCA_046262135.1 Pyrinomonadaceae bacterium | reverse complement strand
CTTGATCTCTCGGCCGCAACCGGTCACGACAAACACGCTAAAGCGGACTACGCACGCCTTCACCAACAAGGCATACGCGTAGCGCGCGATGGGATACGATGGCATCTGATTGAACGCTCACCGTATCGGTACGATTTCTCCAGCGTCTTACCCATGCTTCACGCCGCTAGAGAGACGGGCACGCAGGTGATCTGGGATTTGTGTCATTACGGATGGCCCGATGACCTGGATATTTTTGCTCCCGAATTCGTACGGCGTTTTGCGAGCATGGTGCGCGCGTTCGTCGAGGTGCTCGATGGAGAGAGTGAGTTGCCGCTTTTCGTAGCGCCTGTCAACGAGATCTCTTTCTTCGCGTGGGCCGGTGGAGAGTCGGCTTACCTCAATCCCTTTGAGACGGAGCGGCCCCATGAACTTAAACACCAGCTCGTTCGTGCTGCAATTGCCGGTATTGAAGCGGCATGGGATGCCAACCC
>JBHENH010000027.1:0-30218 GCA_046262135.1 Pyrinomonadaceae bacterium | reverse complement strand
TGCGAAAGCAGCATGGGGTCGCCATTCAGCATCCACCGAAAATCCACGCGATTAAATATTTTCGTGGCCAGGCGATCGATCATCGCGTCGTCTCGATAGCACTGTCGGGCGGTCAACACACCGGCTAAGAGCAGTGCGGTATCGATCGAAGAAATCTCGCTGTTCCATCTCCTCGCGCCCGTTTTCGTATCCATCCAATGGTAGAACCAGCCGTGTTCCTGAAAAGCCTTATTGGCGAAAAAATCAAGGGCGTTGCGCGCTCGTTCGCGCGCCTGCCGTAGATCAATCCACCGTCTATCAGACGCGATGCAAAGGGCAGTTAAACCAAAGCCGGTAGCGGCAATACTGGCGACGTTTTGATGATCTTGATCCAGCGATGTGCCGTCCATCCTTGCGCGATCACTTACCAGGCCGGTGCGAGGGTCGGACTGCACCCAAAAATAATGAAACGAGCGGCGCTCGAGTTCTTCGAGAAAAAGGGTGTCTGCCAGCGAGAGTTTGTGCGCTGCCGGTCTAGCCTGCGCAGGATGCGGTGTCGATCCTGAAGGCGGCGGCAAACCCGAAGAATACGCGAGGAGCAGGAGGAAGACTGAGATGAAGGAACGCAAACCAGAGAATGGAGCGACTTTAAATATGTTCATTTTCTCTGGCGCCAATGACGTCAGGATCTGTTTGTAAATTCTCTGCGACCAACTAGCGTAAGACCGTGAACTTCGCCTCGATAAGATCTTCCGAATTGGCACCGACCATCACCTTGAACTCCCCAGGGTCAACCACGAAGCGCATCTCACGATTCCAAAATCCCATTTGTTCCGGCGCGAGCACAAACTCCAGATGTTTCTTCTCACCGGGCTGCAGCGTCAATCGCTGGAACCCTTTAAGTTCTTTAACTGGCCGGGTCATGCTGGCAGCAAGGTCACGGATATACAGCTGAACAACCTCGTCTCCGGCACGGTCCCCTGTATTTTCCACGTCAACACCAACCGTTAGATTTCTGCTCGATCTAATCTGCGGCGAGCTGAGCTGTAAATTGGTGATCTTGAATTGGGTGTAGCTGAGGCCATATCCGAATGGGAAGAGTGGCGTCCAGGGGACATCCAGGTATTTGGAGGTGTATCTGTTATTCGCTTCCGGCGGCCGGCCCGTATTCAGGTGATTGTAGTAGATTGGCACCTGGCCCACAGTGCGAGGAAATGTCACCGGCAATTTGCCCCCCGGATTCACGTCGCCGAACAACACGTCAGCAATCGCATTGCCGGCCTCGGTCCCTCCCATCCACGACTCCAGAATAGCCGGCGCATTTTCTGCTATCCATCCAATCGTAAGCGGACGTCCGTTCAACAGAACCACAACAGTGGGCTTACCCGTGGCGTGAACGGCCTTCACCAGATCCATTTGCCGGCCTGTAAGATCGAGCGAACTCTTCGACGCGGCTTCGCCTACCATCTCGGCCGACTCGCCAATGAAAACGACGGCGACGTCACTATCGCGCGCGATGGCAACGGCCTCAGCAAACCCTTCAGTGGCCTCTCCTTGTACATCACAACCTTTAGCGTAGCTCACTTTAGTCCTCGATGGCACTTTGCTTTTTATACCTGCGAGCGGCGTTACCGTGTCTTCCGTTTTGCCGTCACCGCTCCACCACCCGAGCGGCGCGCGCCGGTCATCAGCCAGCGGACCGATCACCGCAATTGAGCGAGTGCCCTTACTGAGCGGCAACGTTTCATGGTCATTTTTTAGCAGGACCATCGAACGACCAGCAATCACGCGGGCAGCCGCACGGTGGTCCGGTGTGAGCAGCGCACTACTTTCCTTCGCTTCATCAGCGTAGGGATGTTCAAACAGTCCCAGGCGAAACTTGATACGAAGAATGCGCCGTACTGCCTGATCGATCGTGGCTTGCGACACCTCGCCATCTTGCAGCAGGAGCTGACCTTGCTGATTGAAAAGACGGCTGACCATTTCCATGTCAACGCCCGCATTCAACGCTTCGCGGGCAGCGTCTTTCTCGTTAGAGACCAGTCCGTGATTGATCAATTCCTTGACTGAGGTGTAGTCGCTGACAACGAATCCGTCAAACTTCCATTCATCACGAAGCACTCTGGTTAGTGTGAACGGGTTGGCAGATGTGGGCACTCCGTTGAGGTCGTTGAAGGCGCTCATGATGGAGCCAACACCGGCATCGACGGCGGCCTTAAAAGGTGGGAAATAAATCTCGCGCAGAGTGTTTTCTGAAAGATCGGTCGTATTGTAGTCGCGTCCGCCTTCTGCTGCCCCGTAAGCCACCCAATGCTTGGCGCAGGCGAGTATCTTGCCCGGCGCGCTGTAATCGGCACCCTGAAATCCCCGCACACGGGCACGCGCGAAGGCGGCGCCCAGGAAGGGATCTTCTCCTGCACCTTCCGTGATACGACCCCAGCGGGGATCGCGGGCAATGTCCAGCATCGGTGCAAAGGTCCAGGCAACTCCAGTCGCGCGTGTCTCTCGTGCGGCAATACCGGCCGAGCGTTCTGCCAGAGACGGATCCCAACTACTCGCCTCCGCGAGGGGGATTGGGAATATGGTGCGGTAACCGTGTATCACGTCAAACCCGAAGAGGACGGGAATCTTCAGGCGCGATTCGTCCATTGCCACATGTTGAAGCTGGTTCGTGTTTTTGGCGCCGCGAACGTTCAACGTCGCTCCCAACAAACCCTTTCGAATTAGATCGACGTGCTCAGGCCGATAGTTTCCGTTCCCCTCGCCGTCGAGTTGTTGGAGCTGTCCGAGTTTTTCTTCAAGTGTCATCCGCGCCAGCATCGCGTTGATGCTCGCTTCAACATTTCCAGCGCGTTGTGATTTAGACTGAGATTCTGGTGAAGTGAGAAAGATCAGAAGAACGAAAACGATCAAGAGGACACGGATTGATTTGGGTGAGTACATTGCAGGTCTCAGTGACAATTCCTAATCCTATCGCGGCTGAGCCGCTGGGCAGTGCGCTAAGGCTACGCCTCAAAATCAAACCGAGGCACAGCCTTAATCTTAATGCTGGTGACGGTAAGGCGAAGCCGTACGGCACTGCGCGGCGGCAAAGCCGCGTTGAGTCAGGTCAAGTTGTATCCTCAACAAAGCGATTCGCACTCGCTGGTAACCGAAACGCAAATGGATGGGCAACCGGTTGGCCCATCCATTTACTGAGTCAAGAGCATCACCGCTAGAAGCTCAATCTGAACTGAAGTTCCGTTACGCGTCCCGCAAGTGCGCTGAGCGCGCGCCCAAAATCGCCTCGATTGGTGAAATCAGTATTGCTACGTCCACCCGTCTGGAAAGGAGGCAGATTCAGGAGGTTAAAGGCGTTGAAGAAGTTGGCCCGAACCTCAAGATTCGCCCGATCCCCCAGATGAAGGAAACTCGGCAGACCTGTCTGTTTTACCAGGCTCAGATCGACCGCACGATAGTTAGGCCCGCGGAAAGAGTTGCGGCCCACGCCTGCCGGTCCTCGTACGAGCGTAGTGACACAATGAATTGGAAAGTCGCTGCAATCTTCGATTACTCCAAAAGCATTGCGTCCACCATTTGGAAAAATGCCATTGATGAAGTCTTGATTGGATGGATTGCGAATCGCGCCGCCCAGATACTGCGTGGGAAAGTCGTTGCCTTTCCCATCACCGTTGGCATCGTTTGCCGCGCCCAGAGCACGATCAAAAAAGCAGCAACCCTGCTGTGGCGTCCATGGGAAACCAGAGTGCATATCCAGAATGCCGTTTATTTGGAAGCCGCCGAATACCTTGCCGATAAAATCTGAGCGATGACGGAAGAGGGGAATATCCCACAATCCGGAGAAAACAAAGTTGTGGCGAATGTCGAAATCCGACGGACCACGGTTGAGCCGCTGGTCGCTGGGATCACTCTGCTGGGCGCCGCGGCCAAACGAGCTAGTGTCAATGCTCTTGCTCCACCGATAAACACCTTCGAACTGCAGGCCACGGGCATACTGTCTTGTAGCGCGGAGGATCAAGGCGTTGTAGCTCGAGTTCACATCAGGAAGTGGAAAGAAGATGCGATCAAAATTGGGGTTGCCCCTCAGTCTCGGCGTCACACGGTTTCCATTAGCATCCGCCTCCTGGACCTCATCCTTCTGGTTAACACAACCGACACAGTTAAATGAATCGCCTGGGTAGTAGCGATTCAGATCAATCGTGCGAATAAGTTTTCGGCCCATGCTCCCCTGGTATCCGGCAGCAGCCGTAATCTTCAAAGGAAGCTGATACTGGAAATCCAGCGAGTAGCTGTAAATGTAGGAGTTAGGCAAATCTCTCGGCGCGCCGTTAATCTCGATGGGTACATCGCGCCGGATGAAACCGCCTGGCAGGGTAGCTGGACCACCCGGAATCAGCAGTCCACCAGTTTGAGGATCGATACCGCCGCGCAATGCCGGATTCGCCGGATACGAGAGCGGTGCTCCGGGTGTGCCGAAGGCGTAGAGAATCTGGCCGGTCCCGTCCGGGTCGGTCGGCGTGCCGCAACACAGGCCCACGCCCGCCGCCGAAAAGGGCGTATTAAAGCGCGCGTTGTTGAAAAGGTTCGTGAACAGCCGGTCGTAGAAGATGCCGAAGCCACCCCTTACGACGAGTTTATCCTCGCCAAACAAACTTTTGAGACTCCCGCCTTCGAAGCGTGGACTCCAGGCAAAGCCGAGTCTTGGTCCAAAGTTATTGAGATCGCTCTCGTAGAGCTTATCGACTGCGACCACTCGGCCGTCAATAACTCCATTTGGACCGAATTCATAATTGGTGAGCCGGTTCTGCTTTTCAGTCAGTGGTGATTGATATTCCCAGCGGAGACCAAGATTGACAGTCAAATTCGGTCGGACCTTCCAGTCGTCCTGTACGAATAAACCATAGGACCTGGTACGAAAGTAGCGCTGGCTATCTGGAGTCGCGCCGGTTAACGGATCAATATCCGCCGTATTTTCAAAAAACGGAGCATCGTTTGCTAAAGATAGTATGTTGTCGAACGAATACTCCGGGCGCGAACGTATGCGCCGGTTACTGTTGTCCTGTTCCAGGCGAACTTCGCCGCCGAACTTGAATGCTTGATCGCCGCGAACCCAGGTCATAGTGTCGCGCGCTTCAAACGTGTTCTGAGTCAGCACCTTCGGCAGAGCCGAATCGATTCCGTAGTTCAGACCGCCGCCTCCGGGAACTCCTAGACCTGGTCCACCGGTAAAGTTGAAGCCGTTCGTATTAAGGGCCGGAATGACAAGATTTGCTTCGCCCAGACTTTTTACCTCGTCATCATGAAAGCGCGTGAAATTGAAGCGCGCCTCATTCAGCATCGAAGCAGATATCGTTCGTATCCAGGTTGCCGTTGCGGCGGTGTTGACGGGCTCAAACAATATGTCCTGGAAAGGACGCCCAGATCGAGACGCGGCAAAATCGCTAAGCTTCGTAAGATATCCGCTAACCGCAAACTGGTCGTTGCCGCGATTGTAGTCAATACGACCATTGTATTGATTGCCTTTGGTACTCGATGGAAATGCCACGCGAGCAAAAGTGACGTCGGGTATGCCATCGAGGGTTTGAGTCGCGCCAATCTTCTGACCCAGTGGACGGTTGATCGAGCCGATGTCGTAACTCAGTCCGACCGAACCGTTAATGGGTGTTCCGTTCGGCGGACCCCCTGGGTTGAGCCCCTGTGTGACGATGCGCGGCGCAATGCCGGGAGTACTGAATAACCTCGCTGCCAGGCTGCCGGGCCGCACGCGCTGAACGTAATCACGAAATTCAGGTGTTTCGACGAACAGATCCTGAAAGGTCGTGCTGCTTCGGCGGATCCCCTCGTAAGAGGCGAAGAAGAACAACCTATTCTTGCCGCTGAAATACGATGGACCACCCTCGCCAAAACGAGGCAAATAGATTGGGCCGCCAAGACTTCCGGCGAATTTTCTTTCCCAGATATCGACCTTCTCCGGACACCGGCTGGCCCGGAACGCTGTTCCCTGGCAGATGAGATTGCTGGGAGCGATGGTTGTTGGCCCGCGATACTTATTGAATGAGTTTAGTTTTGGCGAACTGTAGTTGAACACGGCGCTGCCATGAAAATCGTTGGTGCCGTTTTGAGAGACAACCTTGACCTGTGCTCCGGTGTTACGCCCGTCTTCCGCGCTATAGCTACTCGTGACGACCGACACTTCCTTGACAGATTCCTGATTAGGGGTAAGTACCGCCGCGCCACCCAGGCCCAGGCTGTTGACGCTTACGCCATCGACCATGAAGTTGTTGCTCGAGACGCGTTGCCCGTTAGCGCTTATCTGAACCTGATTCTCCGTCTGGAAGACGCCCGTGTTGGAACTGCCGCCAAGCTCTTCAGTGCCTGGTAAAAAAGTAGCCTTATTACCCGGCCCGCCACGCGCTGTATCTCCTAACACACCGGGCGCGGTACGAATGAGAGAGTAAGGATCGCGCCCGACCTGGGGGAGACGCTGAATTTCCTGCTCCGTGATGGCGCCGCGCACGTTGGCGTTCTCAGTTTCCAGTTGCGTGGTAGCTTCGTCAGTAACGGTAACGTTCGCTGTCACTTCGCCAGTCTCGAGAAGAATATCGAGACCCTGAACGTTTTCAGCACCGATGGTTACGCTTTCCAGGATCGTCTGCTTATAACCGGACTTCTCCGCCGTAAGTCGATACTTGCCCGGTGCTAGACCGGAGATGCGATAGGATCCCTCCGCGCTGGTAGAGACTTCCTGACTCTTCGCCGTTTCAGTGTTGGTTAATGTAATTTTGGCGTCCGGCACGAGGCCGCCAGTGGAATCCATAACTGTGCCCTGAATGCCCGCCTTGAATTGAGCCTGGGCTGTGGCTAGTGCGGACACAAGCACAAAGGCGCACATCAAGAGGCGAACAAAATTTGAGTTGGTGAGATGCATTTGGAAGGCCCTCCTGCGGCCACTTAATTCACATTTCCAGGCGCTATGCCGGTTATCATTGCTCGGAGCGATTGGATTTAAATTGGAAGAGTTCAGCCCAAACAAGGTTCACTCTTTAGTTTCTGAAGGAAGTAATTTACTACGCGCTTGCGCACATTACAGTGGGGGAAGGGGGTTGTATGTGCACTAACGCACACTGGGGAGGGTTGTTTGATAGCATTAATAAACGCAGACTTCAATATTTATTTCCACCCAATACTCTGTTAAGCTGCGCCGCGAACGAATAAATTCTGCAAATCAGGAACCGCGACCCACATGCGGCTGCGGCGGCCGCCTTGCTGAAACGATCGTGTCTTGTTGCTGTCAACCACGCTCGTATCACAGAAACACTTCCAAAGAGAGAAGGTAACTCACTCCATGAAACGTCGAACATTGATCCTTTGCCTGGTTCTTTTGACCATGGTAGCCGGTGGCTGCGTATCGAATACTCAACAAACAAACAACAGCGGTGCGCGAAAGAAAAAGGGCCCAAACGATCCGGTGGTAATTGGATTCTCAATGGACACATTGAAGGAAGAACGTTGGCAACGCGACAAGGATCTGGTCGAGAAGCGCGCGAAAGAGTTGGGTATGCAGGTTAATGTGCAGGTCGCCAACAGCAGTGACAGCGAGCAGATCAAACAGGCCGAGAACATGTTAACGCAGGGTGTTGATGTCTTAATTGTCGCACCGCATAACGGCGAGATAGCGGCGTCGATCGTCGAAGCGGCCCATCGTCAGGGTGTACCGGTAATCAGTTATGATCGATTAATCAAGAATAGCGACGTTGATCTATATGTGTCTCACCAGGTGATAAAGATTGGCGAGATGCAGGCGAAGTACTTACTGGATAACGTCAACAAGAAACCGGCGAATTTCGTGATAGTTGGTGGGTCACCCACTGATAACAATGCGCTTTTGCTGCACCAGGGACAGATGAACGTCCTCAAACCGGCTGTGGATCGCGGTGACGTAAAGATAGTGACCGATCAATATGCGAAAGAATGGCAGGCAAGTGCGGCTCTGAACATTGTGGAAAATGCGTTGACACAGGCCCACAATCAAGTTGATGCGGTAGTCGCTTCAAACGATGGCACGGCGCGCGGGGCTGTCCAGGCGCTTGAGGGGCAGGGGCTCGCGGGCAAAGTGCTGGTGTCTGGCCAGGATGCCGACCTCGCCTCATTAAAGTTGATCGTCGAGGGCAAACAGACCATGACTATCTACAAGCCAATCCAACCGCTCGCTTATGCGGCCGTCGATGCTGCCGTAAAGCTGGCGCGCGGTGAAAAAGTTGAGACCAACGATACGATCGATAACGGTTTTAAAAAGGTCCCGGCAATGTTGCAGGAGCCTATTGCTGTTGATAAAGCGAATTTGTTGAGCACGGTCGTGAAAGATGGTTATCACAAGCTCGAGGAGATTTGCGCAAACCTGCCGCCGGAGAAGTGCCCGAAACAATGACGGATGTCCAAGTCCAATGTCCAAAGTCCAATGTCCAGGCCGCTTCCGCAAAGTTTTCACCCTCATTCCAAATCCATAGGAGATGAAGGTGATGAAAATCAAGAAGTTTGAGGAGATCGAATCTTGGAAAAAGGCTAGAAGCTTAACCAGGGAAATCTACGAAGCAACCTCGACGGGTCTGTTTATCCGAGACTTCGGCTTGAAGGATCAAATACGACGAGCGGCTGTTTCCATCTTGTCGAACATTGCGGAAGGCTTTGAGCGCGGTGGTGACCGGGAATTCTCTCAATTTCTGGCTGTGGCGAAAGGATCATGCGGCGAACTACGGGCGCAACTCTACGTCGCATTAGATCAGAATTATTGTTCGCAGGAAGTTTTTGACCGGTTGAGTGCAAACGCCATCGAGGTTGGCCAGTTAATTTCAGGCTTTATGAGATACCTGAAAGGCTCAGATCTGCGTGGAAGCAAATATCGCTAGCATCGGTTGGACATTGGACGTTGGACATTGGACGTTGGACTAACCTCCCAACATGAGCGCTAAAAATCAAGCTTCTTTTTTGGAGATGAAAAATATCACGAAGACCTTTCCCGGGGTCCGTGCACTGGACGGAGTTACGTTTAGTCTTCGGAAGGGAGAGATACATGCGCTGGTCGGTGAGAATGGTGCTGGAAAGTCTACGCTGATGAAAGTCCTGGCCGGGGTTTATCCCCATCCGCAATACGGCGGCCAGATTGTCATTGAAGGCGCGGAACAAAGATACAGCAGCGTACGCGATGCCGAGAATGCTGGAATCGCAGTAATCTTCCAGGAACTCTCGCTCGTGAAGGAAATGAGCGTCGGTGAAAATATTTTTCTCGGGCGCGAGCCGCGGAAGTTTGGCGTAATCCGCTGGGAGGAACTTTATCGCCGAGCCGGCCAGTTACTCGAGGACCTGCATCTTCAGATCGATCCACACACTCCGATTCGGAACCTGGGCATAGGGCAACAACAGCTGGTTGAGATTGCCAAGGCCCTTTCTCATGAAGCCCAAATTCTGGTGCTGGATGAGCCCACCGCAGCTTTGACCGACGCTGAGGTAGAAACCCTGTTCAATATTCTGAACAAGCTAAGGCAACGGGGTGTGGGAATGATCTATATTTCGCACAAGCTGCATGAAGTGTTTCGCATAACCGATCGCATTACCGTATTGCGCGACGGAAGGACTGTGGGCACAAACTCCACGGACGAGTGGACGGAGGCTGCAGTGATCGCCCGTATGGTGGGGAGGGAGGTCGGCGATATATTTCCTACTGTGGACCACGAGCACGGCGAAGTCGTTTTTGAAGTGCGAAACATTTCCGTGGACGATACTGCGGTAGCTGGCAAAAAGCTGGTTGAACACATCAGTTTCGCCGTCCGCGCCGGAGAGGTGTTGGGCATTGCCGGTTTGATGGGAGCAGGTCGTAGTGATCTTTTGATGGCGATATTCGGTGCTCATCCCGGGAGAGTAACGGGCGAAATCAGGATAGACGGAAATGCTGTGCGCATTACGAGTCCATCTGACGCAATTCGGCACGGTGTGGGTTTTGTCACCGAAGATCGAAAGCGTTTCGGACTGGTTCTTGATCAGACGATTCTCAACAACATGACATTGGCCGGCTTGCGCCGCATCTCAGGACGTTTTGTTACCAGCATTGACGCGGAATCAGAGGCCGGCGAAAGGGCCATGAAAGAACTGCGCGTAAAAGCAAACTCCGTATTTACCATTGCAGGTACATTGTCGGGTGGTAACCAGCAAAAAGTTGTGCTTGCGAAATGGCTGTTAACAAACCCTCGTGTGTTGTTTCTCGATGAGCCGACACGCGGTATTGACGTAGGCGCGAAGCAGGAGATCTACGCACAGATTAATAAGCTTGCCCGCACCGGACTTGCTATCGTTCTGGTGTCGTCAGAACTGCCTGAAGTTCTTGGTCTTTCTGATCGCATCCTCGTATTGCACGAGGGTCGCTTAACAGGTGAGTTTGCGCGGGCGGTAGCAACGCCGGAAAACGTTATGGCCTGCGCCACCGGACATGTGGAGCGCGCCGCATAAAAAGGTGAGACTGTCTTCCCTCTGCCGCGGATGAATACGGACTTCGCCGCTCGATCGGGGGTGACGCGGCTTTGCCGCTTGCTTTGCGGAAAGGCTCTGCCTTTCCGTACGGCGCTCTTTTAGAAGAGGCTGTGCCTCCGCTTCGTCCTTCGAGGCGTAGCCTCTCACTTATCCCCGTCTGCCGGAAAGGCAGAGCCTTTCCGCAAAGCGGGCGGCAGAGCCGCGACATCCAGCGGTGGAGCCGCAAGTGTCTGTGAGGTCTTCTTACGTAAACGCGGCAAAGCCGCAAATGTCTGTGAGGTCTTCCAATGACCAGTCCTTCAAACGAACCCGGAATTGATAGACCACCCGCTACTTCTGATCTAACCCCTGTCCCCGACGTATCTGAGATTGCACCTCAAACTACTATAGGAAAATTCAAAATTTCTACTGATGTGTTGCGGGCCTACACGATGGTCTTTGCTCTCATCGCCATCTGGATTTACTTCCACTACTCGACCGATCAAATCTTTTTCGAGCCGCGAAATTTTTCCAACCTCATGCGGCAAACGGCAGTCACAGGCGTGCTGGCCGTGGGAATGTTGATGGTCATCGTCACAGGACAAATTGATCTGTCTGTGGGTTCCGTTGTGGGACTGGCAGGCGGAATCGCGGCGATAGCCCAGGGATGGTTGGGTTGGGGACTAGCACCCTCTCTCGCAGCAGGAATTGCAGTCGGAATCACCATAGGTGCCATACAAGGAGGGTTGACTGCTTACCTTAACATTCCGGCGTTCATTGTCACGCTTGGTGGGCTGCTTGCCTGGCGAGGCGTAATTCTCGGGCTCAGTAGGGGCGAGACTATTCCCCTGCGATTGCAATCTTTCAAATCGATTGGGCAGGACTATGTTGGCCCAACAGTGGGCTGGGTGATCGCGGCACTGGCAGTGGCGGCAATCATCTGGATGACCATCGCGCGCAATCGGGCCCGAAGGCGTCATCGGCTGGGCGCCCACAGCTTATGGACCACGGTCGCGCGTGCGCTTATACCTTCGGTGATCGTTGTCGGGTTCATATACATGATGAATTCCTACGAACTTGCTCCGGGCCTGCGCGCCGGAGTGCCCAACCCGGTAATCATCTTTTTGGCGATCGCTTTAGCCGGCGCGTTCCTGACTCAGAACACAACGTTTGGTCGTTACCTTTATGCGATCGGTGGTAATCCTGATGCTGCCCGCCTTTCGGGCATCAACATTCGCCAGCACATCCTTGCAGTATTTTGCATCATGGGTGCGCTGGCAGGCGTGGCCTCGATAATTTACACGGCTCGAGTCGGCAGCGCGTCGCCCGACGCCGGCCAGCTTCTGGAGCTGGACGCGATCGCCGCTTGCGTTATAGGTGGCACAAGTTTGATGGGCGGGCGAGGCACTGTCTTCGGTGCGATTCTCGGTGCACTCATAATGGCCAGCCTCGACAACGGTATGTCGTTGAAGAACGTAGAACCGTACATGCAGAACATTATCAAGGGCGCCATCCTGGTGGCCGCCGTGGGTTTGGATATGGCCGGCCGGCGAAAAGGGTGAGCGAAGCAAATGAAAGTAGTTCTTCGAGTTCATCGAGTAAATATAGATGTTATGTACGCCATCCTATTTAACGTTTCAGCTGAAACGTTGCGCCGCCGGCAGGATTCCTCAGCCCCGTCAGGGGCGCAATGTTTCTAGATTCCGGCTCCTGTGCGGTGATCGAGCTCCGGCGGAGCGAAACGTTTGTTTCACGTGACATTGCGCTCCTACGGAGCTCAATTGGCTTAATGAGATTGGGGACTATAAACATTTCGCTCCTACGGAGCGAAGAGAAGTCGCACATCAGTCGGTGTGGACGCGTTATACACAGATCGAGCGTCAGCTAAAGGCTTCGGGACACGGTGCGTAATCCGTCCTCACAAATCACCGATACAATAATTGAACGTGATTCAGTTAAGATGAGGTTGAAACGGTTAGTGAACACCTGATCATGGACTCGTTAATCATCCACGGACATTTTTACCAACCGCCACGCGAAAATCCCTGGACAGGAATGATCGATGCCGAACCGGGTGCGCAACCGTTCCACGACTGGAACGAGCGCATTCACGCCGAGTGTTATAAGCCAAACAGTCTGGCTCGTGTCGTTGATGCGAGTACGGGGGCGGAAAGAGTTGTCAATAATTATGCGCACATCAGTTTCGATTTTGGTCCTACTTTGCTCGCGTGGCTCGAGAAGCAACACTTTGAAACATATATGCGCATCATCGGGGCCGACGCTGAAAGCGCCGAACAACGTGGCGGCCACGGAAATGCGATCGCTCAAGCTTACAACCACACGATCCTTCCGTTATCCAATGAACGCGACCGTCGAACGCAAGTTCGATGGGGGCTTGCTGATTTCGTTCATCGCTTCGCTCGTAAACCGGAGGCGATGTGGCTCCCGGAGACGGCCTGTAATGACGACGTTCTGGGTTTACTGATCGATGAAGGCATGCGATTCGTGATTCTTGCCGCGCAACAAGCATCACGAGTGCGCACGAGGACCCCTGCAAACGCAGAGGTACAGGCATCTGGCCCAGCCGGCGACGGATGGCAGACTGTGTCGGCCGGTTCAAACGCCAGCATCGACACTAGCCTAGCCTACCGTTATCTGCATTGCGACGGCTCCGGCCGTTCGATCGCAGTGTTTTTCTACGATCAGGATCTCGCGCGCGCTATCGCTTTCGAACGAGCTCTCGATTCCAGCGCGTCACTGGTTGATGTGTTTGCGCAGGCGGCGGCGTTGGATCGTCGTTCCGGCTCTCTTGTAAACGTGGCCACCGATGGAGAAAGCTACGGCCACCATCATAAGTTTGGTGAACTCTGCCTTGCCTATGCGATGGAAGTCGAGGCTCGAGAGCGGGGCTTTGCGGCTACCAACTATGGCGAGTATCTCGACAGATATCCGGCCGTAGCAGAAGTTGAAATCAACAATGGAGCTGAGAGCGAAGGCAGTTCATGGAGTTGTATACACGGGGTGAGCAGGTGGATTCGCGACTGCGGATGTCAGACAGGAGGTGACCCGTTATGGAACCAGGCATGGCGCCAACCTTTGCGAGCGGCGCTGGATATCTTGCGCGACGAAGCCGCGCAATATTTTGAGGCGACGCGGGGCACTTTTTTCCGCGACCCGTGGGAGGCCCGCGATAACTCGATTGAATTGATTCTCGATCAAGAGAAATCTCGCAAGGAGTTTCTGCACCGTCATGCGCCGCGTGAATTAAGGCGCACAGAACAACAAAGAGCGTTAACTTTCCTTGAGCTGCAGCGGAATACGCTGCTCATGTATACGAGTTGCGGATGGTTTTTTAGTGACATTTCCGGAATTGAACCGGTGCAGATCCTGAAATACGCCTGCAGGGCGATTGAGCTGATGGATCAACTCGGCCTTCCATCACCACGGGAACAGTTTCTCGGAATCCTTGCCATGGCTAAGAGTAATCGGCCTGAATTGGGCACTGGCGCGGATATCTACCGCCGGTTGGTCGAGCCCTTGCGTGACCAGCGGGAATCGAATGAAGTGTTGGTGACTTGATATTCAAGAGGTTGAAGAGATGTCGACATCAGTCGGCATAGCTCCGACGTCGCGGAGCGGGCAGCTTGCGACCGGCACTTTGTGACCCTCGATCCACTTGACCGTGCCTTCAAGACCTCATGACCAAAGCTCGCACAACTAAGGTATCCCAGCCACTGAAGAGAGGACCTAACGTTCAGGAAAGAGCGGCAAAAAAGACGGTGGCCGGCCAGACCGGTTCCTTTTCCCCAATCCTCGGCGAGCTTGATCTCTATCTGTTTGCTGAAGGGCGTCACGAGCTGATCTACCAGAAACTGGGTGCGCATGTTACTAAACTCGATGGGACAACGGGCGCGTCCTTTGCCGTCTGGGCGCCGAATGCTGAGGCCGTCAGTGTGGTTGGTGACTTTAATGCCTGGGATGGTACACAACATCCAATGCAACTTCTTGCTGCGTCCGGCGTCTGGCAGGTTTTCATCCCGCAACTGAAAAGCGGAGATCTCTACAAATACCAGATCAAATCCCCCGGCCTTGCGGCTTTCCTAAAGGCCGATCCCTACGCGTTTTATGCGGAAGTGCCGCCGAATACGTCATCAATAATCTACGAGTCGGAATACCGCTTCACTGATTCGAAGTGGATGAAGCAGCGCAGGGATCGTGAGCACTTTCGGCGGCCGCTTTCAATTTATGAAGTTCATTTAGGATCCTGGCGTCGAAAAATCGAAGACGCCAACCGGCCATTCAGTTATCGAGAAATGGCTGACGTGCTCGCCGATTATGTGCTGGAAAACAATTTTACCCACGTGGAGTTCCTGCCTTTGAAGGAACATCCTTATGGTCCATCATGGGGATATCAGGTGAGCAACTACTATGCGCCCTCGGCCCGTTACGGTGCTCCGGATGATCTGCGTTTCCTCGTTGATTACCTTCACAAACGCGGCGTAGGTGTGATCATGGACTGGGTTCCCGCGCATTTTCCCAAAGACGCGTTCGCGCTGGCGCGTTTCGATGGCACCGCGCTTTACGAACATTTGGATCCGCGTAAGGGCGAACACCCCGATTGGGGCACATACATCTTTAACTACGGGCGT
Source organism: Pyrinomonadaceae bacterium (assembly GCA_046262135.1). Taxonomy (GTDB): domain Bacteria; phylum Acidobacteriota; class Blastocatellia; order Pyrinomonadales; family Pyrinomonadaceae; genus PSRF01. The sequence continues at coordinate 15,090 of JBHENH010000027.1, read as the reverse complement.
AACGAGGTTCGCAATTTCCTGCTGGCAAACGCGCTTTACTGGTTTAAGGAGTTTCATCTTGACGGCCTGCGCGTAGACGCTGTGGCATCGATGCTTTATCTCGACTACAGTCGCAAGGAAGGTGAGTGGGTGCCCAACGAAGTGGGCGGGCGTGAAAACCTCGAGGCCATTTCGTTCATAAAAGAACTGAATGAAGCCACTCATCGCGCGTGTCCGGGGACCATGATGATTGCCGAAGAATCCACCGCCTGGCCACAGGTTAGTCATCCAGTTTACGCAGGCGGGCTGGGATTCGATTTCAAGTGGAACATGGGATGGATGCACGACACGCTCAAGTACTTCCAGACGGATCCCCTTTTTCGGGGTGGCAATCACAATGCATTGACGTTTGGTTTGCTTTATGCCTGGAGTGAAAACTTTATCCTCCCTTTTTCACACGATGAGGTGGTCCATGGCAAGGGATCTTTGCTGAACAAGATGCCCGGTGATGCCGCGCAGAAGTTTGCGGCGCTGCGTGCACTCTACGGTTACATGTGGGCGCATCCCGGGAAAAAGTTGCTTTTTATGGGTGGCGAGTTTGGCCAGTGGCGTGAATGGAACGAGACTGAGAGTTTGGATTGGCATCTACTCGCTGATCCGTCGCATAAGGGAATTCAAACTCTGATTCGAGATCTCAATAGTATCTACAAAATTAAAAACGCTTTATGGGAAGTAGATGGCGAATCTGCCGGGTTTCAGTGGGTCGACGCCAACAATGCGTCTGAAAACATTGTTTCATTCATTCGCCGATCTCCATCGACCGGCACGGAACTGATTTGCGTCGGCAACTTTGCTCCCGTCCTGCGTGAAAACCATCGGCTAGGTCTGCCGAGGGATGCGACTTATCGAGTGATCGCGAACACTGACGGCGAAGTTTATGGCGGGACCGGGGTGAAAATGCCAAAGTCGATCAAAGCGGAGAAGACATCGATTCACGGCCAGCCCTATTCAGCCGTCGTGACGCTGCCGCCGTTGTCAACGTTGTGGTTCGCAGCGCCAACCGTGAGGTCTACTGCTGATCCGATGGAGGTTCGCCCTCGTCATTAGTTGCATAAGGATCCGGTAACGCGGCATCCGGTGGAACCACCCATATCTCTACGGTTCCTTCGTTCGCTTCATTGGCTGCGGCTGGAATCACAATAATGCGACTCTCTTTGAAACCCAGCATCTGCGTCAACTCAACCTTCCACTTCTGGACCAACTTAAGAGGTTCGATGTCGGGCAAGTCATCGGGCAACATCTCCAAAGGTAAGCTGCTGGGACGGGCGATTATGTATACAGTGAGCTCCTCATTGACGCGCAATGCGTCAGTGACTTCCTCAAACACTCGACGCTCATTCTCGGGGTATTTCAATAAATAGTCCTGGTAAAAACCGATCTGGAGGGCTTTCGTTGGCAGGCGCTCGGGCTTGGCTTCCTTCACAGGAGGCGACGCATCCCTACGCAGGAGCCACAACTGGACCTTCGCTTCCTGAGAGTGCTGACCTTCATCTTCTTTGGTTTTTCGCGTACCGCCAAATATGATCTTTATTCGCTCGGATTGAATTCCATATCCTTCAAGATTGCGAGCTTCTTGTTTTGCCACTCTACGCCAAGTCCCCAGGATCGTATCCGGCAGGTTGTAAGCAACAATGTACGCCACTGCCTGGGGCTGGGCGCGCATTACACTTGCAAAGCCCGCAAGAGTGACGTTGCCCTGGGGAGGGCCGTCGACATCTCCATCAGGAAAGCCATCCCAACCGAGATGTTCGTAGAGCTTCCCGCTCATCAGCGCTGACTGGCTCTTGTAGTTTTTGAGTCTGGGAGGCCTTGCGCCTGCAGCGTTTAGCCAGAATTCCGCTAAGACGTCGAACGGATCCTTATAGTGTCCACCATAAATAGTTTGAATCCGTTCGGGCTCGATACCACGCGTGTTGACGAGGTAGTCCTTAATCCTTTCCAGGATAAAACTGCCGGTCCCCGATCCCGTGCCTTCAGTGACGTAGCAGATTATGTAGCCAGTAGTCGTCGGGCTTTATCCAAGTACGAGGCGAAATTATCCACGCGCGCGCCGGCATCGTCGCCTATCAGCCTGCCATAAGAATCAAAAGGGCGGGCCTTGGGATTCTCAGACTGACCCGGGCAAACCGTTTGACTGCCAAACAAAGTTGCAGCAACGAACATTAGTAAGAAAACCTTCGGCATCCTGGGTCTTTCGGCTGCGTGGCTAATGAAAGGTATTTTAGATCCATGTGCTTGATGGGTACCAGACGATGACCAAGCATATCGACGGCAGCCAGGCTTTGCTCCAAAACGATGTAACCGATCAATGGTTCGTACTGACCGTCAGAAGGTCTCATCTCCACAAACGCAACTTCGTTAAGAATGGCGCGGAATCCTTCTACCTGTATACGTACAGGCCCGCATACCTCTGCTTTAACAGTTTCTTGCGTGGCTGTCTCAACTTCGATTTCAGTCGAAAACTCCAGATTACCGAGCCGTTCTTTCCAGGCGATCGGTAATACCATCAGCGACGCGCCAGTATCCACCAACGCATCGCACCGCAACGCCTTGGAAAGATCGGCCGCATTCTCTATTGTCACCGAAGCTACTATTCTGCCCACATTCATATTCCTTTAACTCCTACAGGGAACTATACACCTGTCAAAAGCGCCAGCGAACTATTTGAAGTCCCCAACGTAGTTTGCTGAAAGATTTCTTGCTGACGCGTTTTAGATCCGTTCGCTCATCCTGTATCTTCCCCAGTCAGACACCTGCCCCTGCCTGCTCCGTACGCTAAGGAGGGTCGTGCCTGCTTTGCAGGGAGAAAGGCTAACGGCTGAAGATGATTAATTGGGACGACATTCGAAAGCAGTTTCCAGTAACGAACCATTCCACGTATCTCAACGCGGCAGCCGCCGGTCCCTTATCACGGACCACCTGTGAGGTGGCGACACATTATTACCGCCAGATGATGGACGACGGCGACGTTCACTGGGAAGAGTGGCTGGCAAAGCGTGACGATGTAAGGAAAAAAGTAGCGGCATTCATAAACGCTGACCCGCGCGAGATCGCGTTTACCACCAACACTTCGTCGGGGATGAATATCATCATTGATGCTCTTGAGACGCAGGGCGAGGTTATCTCCTGCGATCTTGAGTTTCCTGTCTCAACTCTTCCCTGGATGAATCGCCGGATTCCCGTGCATTTGGTGAGATCCGTCGACGGTCAGGTGGGGGTGGACAACATCCGGAGTGCGATGAACGCGCGCACGGGAACAATCTGTCTAAGTCATGTTCAGTTTTCGAATGGCTTGCGCATGGATCTTGAAGAGATCGGAAACGCGAAAGGTGAACACGCCTTTGTGGTCAATGGAAGCCAATCGGCCGGCGTTTTCGAGATCGATGTAAAGCGCATGAAAATCGATGCTCTCTGTGCCACTGGACACAAATGGATGCTGTCGGGATACGGTTCGGGATTTGTTTATCTGAGCAGCGAGCTACTGGAAAGGTCCCGACCGCGCGCGATCGGTTGGCTTAGCGTGCACAAGCCGTTCTCGATGAGAAACGCTGAAATACATTTGCGCGGGGATGCCGGAGCGCGCTCTGAGCTGGGCTGTCCTCACTTTGCCGGTATTTTTGCTCTCGGGGCTTCACTAGACCTAATGAGGGAGATTGGAATTCGAAATATAGAGGAGCGAGCGTTGTGGCTCAATAGGTTGTTGACGGATAAGGTAACGGAAGCAGGTTGCACTGTACTGTCACCTATTCGCGACGAGAAGATGCGTTCAGCGGAGACTTTAGTCGAGGTACAAAATCAGTCTGTGGTAGTGGCAGAGCTACGAAAGGAAAAAATAATCGTTACGGAAAAACCGCAAGGCATCCGGATAGCTACTGACTTTTTTAATAATGAGGAAGATATCGGGCAGCTGGTTAGGGCTTTGGGCAAGTGCCGGAGGGAGGCATCGCTCGGGTAGAGAGAGGCGTGGGGAAAGGCGAATCCTTTTCCGCACTGTGTGGCGGCAGAGGCGCTATTGCTCCCCGAGTTTTTGGCGACGGAGGTTAGACCTTGAAAGTTTAACGGCGAGTCCGAGTTGTTTTTGCAACGGGTCCACCCGACTTCACCTTTTTTGAGGGTTTGCCTTCAGAAGCACCGCTGAAGTATTTGCGGCATAGCTTGATAAAAGCCTGGGTAATAGGCGACTCATATCCTCCCGTCAATCTCGCTATTCCCAGCTCCCAGTTTATCTGTGCACCTTCGATCCACCATCTCACCAGACGCCCGCGCGCGACCTCGTCCAGCACCGATTGTAGTGGGACAATACCCACGCCCATGTCTTCTTCAACCATTCGTCTGATCGCGGCCTGACGACTCAACTCCATCGACACCTGCAGTGCCACGCCGGCTTGCGCAAAAAATTGGTCAATTAGACGGCGAGTGTTGCCGCCCCGCTCCCCGAGGATAAGTTTTTCCCCTGCAAGTGTGTAGGCGCTGATTGTTCGCTGTTTTGCCAGTGTATGTCGCGGCGATGCGATGGCGACGAGTTGATCCTGGATTAACCGCTCAGTGTTGATTCCACGTGCTTCCACCGGCAGCGATACGAAAGCGACGTCCAGCTCGCCTGCCAGGATTTGTTGGACCAATGCCTCACTTGTGCCGGAAGCCACGGTAATTTCTGCGCGAGAATGTTGTTTGCGCACTTCCTTGAGAAGCCCGGGCAAAACATCTGTAGTCACCATTGCCGACGCGCTGCCTATTCGCAACCGTCCACGTTCCGCGCCGGCCAGTTCGCCGATCTCGTCAAGGGCGGCATCGTGATCTCGGAGGATCTGGCGCGCGCGCTGAAGTAACTGCTCGCCCGCCTCTGTCAGCATCACCCGGCGAGGGGCGCGGATGAAGAGTTTTGCCCCCAGCTCATTCTCGAGTTGACGAATCTGCATACTGATGGCCGCCTGCGTAACGTGCACACGCAGTGCTCCTGCGGTAAATGTGCCGAGTTCGGCAATTGCGACGAAAGCTCTCAGTTGTCTGATTTCCATGGGTTCTGGTTCAAAAATATGGATTCGGCGTTATCACGGACGGTTATTGTAATAATAAAATCTTTTAGTTTCCATTATAAATCTCCGTTACCTAGAATGCGCAAACAATGGTCCATCGCAACTCTTGAACCCATTCCCCCAACGTATGGTCACCACCACAGAACAGGAAGGCTTCCTACCAACCCGCCGAAAGGCATCGCGGCGGGCTGTTGTTGGCGTCGACGGCGGAGGTACAAAGACTGAGGCGGTAATACTCGATGCAGACTACGGAATACTCGGGGAGGGCTTCGCTGGGCCATCAAATCCCTTGCGCGTAGGGATTGTCAATGCAGCATCGGCGGTCCGTGAAGCAATCGACAAAGCCTGCGAGGTTGCCCAACTGAGACGCACAGATCTGGTAGCGGCGGAAATCGGGCTCGCCGGGGCGCGTCGCCACGAACTGCGCGCGCGTGTGCGGGAAGCATTGGTGGGATCGGGCATTGGCGAAATCATTGTTGTAAGTGATTCGGATATTGCACTCTATGGCGCTACCGAAGGACAACCAGGCCTGATAGTAATAGCCGGCACCGGCTCCATCTGCTGCGGAATCAATGCGCGTCGCAAGATGATATGTGCCGGTGGTTGGGGCCCGGTCGCGGGCGACGAGGGTGGAGGGGCATGGATCGCGCGGCGCGCTCTGCGCGGAATTGCTCACGCCGCGGATGGACGGGGAACCAGCACATCCATGACCGAGGCCGCATGCGTTTATTTTCATGTTACAAATGCTGATGACCTATCGACGGCTATCTATGCACCTACCATTACCAACGAGCGGTTGGCCGGTTTTAGCAAGTATGTAATCGAAGCGGCGAAGGCCAGGGATCGGATTGCTCGGGAGATTCTGTTTGAGGCGGGCAAAGAACTTGGGTGGGCTGCGGCAGCCGTGATTCGCAATCTAAAATTAGAGCGTGATACTTTTCAGATAGCTTATGTTGGTGGCGTATTCACGGGTGCAGGTGAGATTGTGCTTGGTCCAATGCGCGAAGAAATAAAAAAGATCGCCCCAAAAGCTTATCTGGCGCCGCCTCGATTCACTCCGGCAGTTGCCGCTGCTCGAATGGCCCGCGAACATGTCAACCACGTTGCCCTCGCGGTTTGAGCGCTGAACGTAAGTTGGGAGTGAAGCAACCAGGCTGCGATGAACACTACGGATCAGCTCCCAATCACCGAGCAGGAAAATCCCAAATCAGCTCACCTGAGCTCGTTACCACTGCGCGAAATCCTGTGCCTGATGAATGACGAAGATAAGCAGCTCGCGTCCGCGATTGCACTCGTACTTCCGGCAGTCGCCGAGGCAGTTGAAGGTATCGTAACGAGGCTGAAGGAAGGCGGCCGGCTTTTTTATATCGGCACGGGTACGTCAGGGCGGTTGGGCGTACTCGACGCCGCAGAATGTCCGCCGACGTTTGGTGTCTCGGCGGATCTAGTGCAAGCGGTTATCGCCGGCGGTTACGAAGCCTGTTATCGTGCAGTCGAAGCATCGGAGGATGATGAGCAAGGCGGCGCGAACGATCTGAAATCGCGCGGATTTACCAAACGCGATGCGCTGGTCGGAATCGCGGCGTCGGGTAGGACCCCATACACGGTCGGTGCGATCTCGTACGCGCGATCGCTCGGCGCCTTTTCTATTGCTCTGAGTTGCGTACCTGAATCACCTATCACCAAAGTTGCTGAAGTTAGCGTTGTTCCTGTCGTCGGTCCGGAGGTGCTGGCCGGGTCAACTAGACTTAAAGCCGGCACGGCACAAAAAATGGTGCTCAACATGTTATCAACCGCGACCATGGTTAAGCTTGGTTATGTGAGCGGCAACCGCATGACGAATGTGCAGGCTCGTAACTCAAAGCTCTGGGATCGGGCCGTAAGGATCTTCAGCGCCGAAACCGGCTCCGACCTGCAAACATCCCGTACTGCCCTCGAGCAGGCAGGCGGAGATCTGCGCGTGGCTCTTGTCATGAGCAGGACTGGACGATCGCGGAAGGAATCGGAAGCCGCACTTGAGGCATCGGGCGGGGTGGTTGAAACGGCAGTCAAGGCCCTTCAAAGCACTTAGAAGAAGGTCTCTTCAAAATCGTTATTTTGGGTCTCGCACTCCATCCTGCTTTAGAAGGCGCGCGCGCTTGCATCTTCGACGCCGGCGGCACGCTCGTTCATCCTGACTGGCCGCGCCTTTCCCGCATAGTGCAGGAAGTTACGGGGCATGACTTTCAATCAAGAGACATGGGCCGCGCCTTCGGAGAAATGATGAGAGAGGTTGCGATCGAGATGCACAGTGACGGCTTCGTACTCCCCGAGGAAATGAAACAATCGCACTGGACTTTCCGGCGGCTATACAAGGCACTGGGCTTGAACGAATCTTCTGCCGGAGACGCCGTCGAACGAATCGCTGCGGCTCATCTCGAGCGACATCTTTGGTGCGGAGTCGATCCTAACGCCGCCGGCGTTCTCAAAGAGCTGAAGCGCCACGGGTTAATTCTTGCAGTTATCTCAAACACAGAAGACGGCCGCTTGATCGATTCGCTTGATGCTTCGGGGATCTCAGGATGTTTCGACCTGCTTATAGATTCGCACCTTGTTGGTATTCGTAAACCCGACAGTGCGATATTTCGCCTCGCGCTCGAAAAACTTGAAGTTGAGGCGCGCGACGCTGCATACATAGGCGACTCTTATGCATACGACGCAATGCCGGCACTCGCCAGCGGACTTCGGGCGATTTTGCTGGATCCTTTGGATCTCCATCCCGAAAGCATTTGCCCTCGTATTGAGTCGCTTGACGAACTTTGTGGCGATGACGCGTGACTTTGAGCAGCATTTAACTTACATCAGCTCAAGGTCAGGAAGGCGGGCTAGCCCCGCTCTTTCTTACTTTACCAGGATGTAGTAATAGCTATGTCTCGACTACTTTTGAAATCTGTGATCGTTCCCCTCATGCTTTTGGCAGCGGTTTCACTTGCTGCGCCAACAGATCAAGCCACGAAGTACGCCGCCCTGGATCAACGCGTACGGGCGGAGGTGTCGCAATTCAAAGGCAAGGTCAGTCTTTACGCGAAGAACCTTGATACAGGTGTGGTCTACGAACTTGGCGGCGACGATCGAGTCCCCACTGCGAGCACAATCAAAATCGCAGTAATGATAGAGGCATTCGCTCGCGTGGCGGAAGGAAAAGCGAAATGGACGGATGAGCTGGTTCTGACGAAGGAAAAGAAGGTGGGCGGTTCCGGAATCCTGGCGGAATTCGGGGACGGCCTGCGTCTTACCTTTCGCGATGGCGTGACGATGATGATGATCATGAGCGATAACACGGCCACGAACCTGGTTATCGACGTGTTGAGCGCCGACGCAATCAACGCGAGAATGAATTCAATTGGACTAAAGGAAACGCGGTTGATGCGACGAGTTTTCGGTGGTGGCGAAAGTGTCGAAGGCAGAAAAGAGGAGAACAAGCGCTTTGGCCTCGGCAGAACTACGCCTCGCGAAATCGTTACACTGTTAGAGAAACTTGAACGCGGCGAAGTCATCAGCCCTGCAGCGTCGAAAGAGATGCTCGAGTTAATGAAACGCGAACAGGGAACTAACGGCCTCTGGCGTCAACAATGGCGCATCTCGAAGGCCACGAAATCCGGAGCTCTGGATGCTCTCCGCAGCAACCTCGGAATTATTTATCACCCGCGCGGACGCATTGCCGTAGCGATCACCTGCAATGAAATGCCGGAGCCAAATTGGACGGTTGACAATCCAGCGCTGCTTCTAATGTCGCGGCTGTCAGAGATTCTGGTTGACGGGTTAGGAAAATAAATGAAGCCGATTGATCTGGTAATCATCTTCGGGTACCTCATTGGAATCACTCTCTTTGGCGTTTGGTTTTCACGTAAGCAGCAAACGACGCGCGACTATTTCCTTGGCGATCGGACCGTCCCGTGGTGGGCCATAGCCGCCTCCATTGTTGCTACAGAAACCTCTACGATCACGTTTATTTCCGTGCCTGGAATAGCGTTCGCGCGCGGTGGTAATTTCCAGTTCTTACAGCTTGTCTTCGGTTACATGTTGGGCCGGATAGTAATTGCGATACTCTTCATTCCTTCCTATTTCCGCGGCGAGCTGATGACCGTCTACCAGTTGCTGGAACGGCGTTTCGGCAGTCGAATCAAGATGCTGGCCGCATCTCTTTTCGTGGTCATGCGTAACATCGCAGATGGCATTCGGCTGCTGTTAACGGCGTTTGTGCTGGCCGCGGTGTATACGGCGTTTCAGCCACAAGCGAATGCAGAAACAATAGTAATAGGTTCGGTGGTGTTGCTCGGCGTCGTAATGATCATCTTCACCTACTTCGGTGGGATGGAAGCAGTTATCTGGGTCGAAGTAGTGCAGTTGGGAATCTATCTTGTGGGTGCAGCCATGGCCGGAATTGTTCTGATTATGGCAATCAAAGGCGGATGGGGACAGGCTATTGCGCTGGGTAGCGAATATCATAAGTTTAACTTTATCGATTTCGGAATCAGGCCTACGACATATGCCTTTACTGGTCCCTTTACCTCCCGCGCATTTAGCTTTTCTTTGCCAATCGATCTTACGAAGACCTACACATTCTGGGCCGGCCTCCTGGGTGGATGCTTCCTGACGATGAGCACACACGGCACTGATCAGTATCTGGTGCAGCGTTACCTTTGTACTAACAAGCCACGGCGCGCGGCCCTGGCGTTGCTCACCAGCGGCGCGGTGGTGCTGGCCCAGTTCATAGGCTTTCTCTTCATCGGGGTATTGTTGTTCGCGTTTTATGGACCTCACACTGATCCCGCTTATGCAACTCTCGCTAACGGTGTGGCAACTCTGCCGTTCGCGGGAGCGTTTCAGACAGTTGGCGGCGATCGCGTATTTCCGGATTTCATCACGAAATTTATGCCGTCGGGTTTATCGGGCCTGGTAGTCGCTGCGATTTTCGCCGCAGCGTTGTCGTCGTCCCTGAATTCAATTGCTGCGACTGCCGTGAACGATCTGTACAAGCCGTTCAGGCCCCGACGCGATGACAAACATTACCTGCGCGTTTCGCACGTCTTGACGCTCATATGGGGTGTCGTACAAATCGGTGTTGCGTTGATTGCTATGCGGCGAAACCGTTCGGCATTAGATCAGGCGTTGTCAGTCGCTTCCCTGATTAATGGTCCGGTTCTGGGGGTATTTCTTGTGGGTACATTTTTACGGCGCGTTAGTGAACCGCCCGCGTTGATCGGCATGGTCACAAGCATCATAGTCATGACCTACATACGGTTTTTCACGCCTTTGGCGTGGACGTGGTATGTCCTTATCGGAAGCATAATAACGTTCGTCGTTGCATGGATTGCCGGGTTTGCGTTTGCTCCTGCGCCGGCCAACCGTCGCGATGAACTTTCGCCGTCTGCCTCGGTAGCGGCAGAATAGGTCTTGAGGTTCACGAGCTTCAAGGATAGGTTGGTGCACCGGTGAATGTCTCCGAACCAGCGGGGGCATGTCACCTTCCCAACTCTGAGCGCATTTACAGGCGATTGGTAATCCTTAGCTTGTATGGCGTCAAGGTGAGATCAAGATGACTACTTTCGCGGTCTCGTAGTTAGGAAGGCGGGCATGCAGCCGCTGGTGGGCCAGCATTCACTTTCAGCTGTATTAGCTAATTATTAGATCAAAATGAAATCAAAACCCTTCGATTCAATCCGCGCCTATCTTTCAGTAGTTGTTTTATCCGCGACCGTGCTGACACCATTGGTTCAGTTAGGTTCGCGGTTGGAAGCACACCCGAGCACGACAGCGGCAGTCAAATCTTATTCTGCGAAACCCAGCAAGGACGCGCTTAAATGGGCCAACAAAGAGCTGCGTCGCATGTCTCTCGACGAGAAAATAGGACAACTGATTTACGTTGGAGTTAATGCCACATTTTTGAATCGGGATAGTGAGGCATTCAACGCCTTACGACACCAGGTGGAAGACAATCACATCGGTGGAATCATTCTCTTTCGCGGTCCCGTTTATGAATCGGTGGTCCTGGTGAACCGTATGCAACAGCTGGCTCGCTATCCGCTTCTGATTTCCGCAGATCTCGAGGCCGGCGCGGGAATGCGTTTTGACGACACGGTGAATTTGCCGTGGAACATGGCGGTCGGCGCTACGAACAATACGGACTATGCTCGACGCCAGGGTGCGTTAACAGCTCGAGAGGCGCGAGCGCTGGGCGTACAACAAATCTACGCACCGGTCGCTGACGTAAACAACAACGCAGCGAATCCGGTCATCAACGTGCGGTCATACGGTGAAGATCCAGCGGCGGTGGGACAATTTGTTGCGGCCTTCGTCGAGGGAGTTCAAAGCGAGGGTGTTATTGCAACAGCAAAGCACTTTCCCGGGCATGGTGATACGGCCACTGATTCTCATCGCGGGTTACCGGAAATCAACGTTAATCGGGATCGACTGAATGCGGTTGAGCTCGTTCCCTTTACTGCCGCGGTTAAGTCTGGAGTTGGATCGGTCATGACAGGCCACATAGCCTTGCCGCAAGTCGATCCCACGGAGGTTCGTCCGTTGCCGCGCGATGTGAAGCTAAAGCCAATCGATACGGACGAAGCCGGAGAAGTCGTGGTGGAGAAGGGAACTATGCCTACCACACTTTCACCTGTGATCAATCAGATTCTCAGACGCGATCTTGGCTTTGACGGACTTATCGTAACAGACGCCATGAGCATGAGTGGGCTAACGCTTTATTTCACTCAGGAGGAAGCTTCCGTCCGCGCGCTGGAAGCGGGAGCAGATCTATTGCTAAAGCCTGCTGATCCCGACGCTACGTTTCGCGGCGTGCGTGAAGCTGTTCTCAAGGGCCGTCTGCAGGAGGGACGAATCGAAGAGTCTGCCCGGCGCGTGCTTGCCGCAAAGTACGATCTGGGTCTGGTCAAACAACGGATTACTCCGCTCGAGACAATCGACGTTAGCGTGGCTGGGAAAGAAAGCATGAAGCTCGCTCGCGAGATCGCCGAGCATGCCATCACCCTGGTTCGCAACGAGGCCGGTCTTATACCGCTGAAGACACCAGGAGCGAATACCAGTATTTTCAACCTGGCGATAACGAACGGTGACGATCGTTTATGGGTTACCAACTCCTTTGTCGCCGCACTATCAAAAGCGGGCCGGAAGGTGGAGACTGTCGTACTGGATGATCGTTCTTCGGAAGCTGAGGTCCAAAACGTCCTGGAGCGGGCTAAAACGGCCGACATCGTAATCGCGTCGCTGTATGGCCGTGTACGATCGGGTCAAGCGAGAAGCGTGGGCTTGCCTGAACCGGGAGCAAAGGCTCTATCAGCGCTCGTAGCGAACAAAGTGGCTGTGGTCGGTATTAGCTTTGGAAATCCTTATCTACTGCAAAGCTTTCCCGAACTACGCACTTACCTTGTTGCATACGGTGATATGCCCAGCTTGCAACAAGCAACTGCTCGAGCACTGCTGGGAGAGATTGATGTGACGGGCAAACTTCCGATTTCTTTGCCAGGCATGTATCCCCGCGGAACAGGGATTCAGCTTAAGCGTCTTCCGTGACAAAGCAGCGCAGTTTGTTCTATCTTGAGGGCATTCCTCAGAGGATGAAGCGCGGCATGACTAATGAAGAAAGAGTTGACCGCCTTGAGCGCATTGCCAGACTCCTTGTGCGCGCCGGACTCCGTGCGCGTCGGGAAATGCGCCAGCAGGACGATAAGATCACAATTCTGATTGATTCTCAGATGAAGAACGAAGAACGATTCGCAAAACTTGTCCAGGCGCAAACTGAGTTAACTGAATCACAAGCGCACACTGACCGCCGTCTCGACGCGCTAATTGATATAATCAAAGAAGGGCGCAACGGAAAGTCTCGCTGAACGATATAAGCCTGCACACTCGTACTAAGTCTTTCGGTGTTGACCACTTTGTTTTTAATCCTTCGTCGATATCTACGTTATTCTCCTTTCCCATACAGCTTTTTTGTTCTTCTGCTGATCCTTGCGCTGCAAGTTTCAGCGCTGCTGGCTGCGCCCTTGTCGGGCTTACCGAGGGTGGAGCCTGCCGTTGTTGCCCTCTCGGCGCAAAAACTTGCGTCGATGGACGCCCAAATTAATGAGGAGATTAAGGCCCACCATCTACCGGGAGCTGTCGTTCTGGTGGCGCGAAACGGAAAAGTTGCCTGGCGCAAGGCGTATGGCGCACGGGCTCTGGAACCATCTCGGGAGACAATGACGGCCGACACGATCTTTGACCTCGCAAGTCTAACGAAGGTTGTGGCCACGGCCACCAGCATCATGATTCTGGTGGAGCGGGGAAAGGTGCGACTAACCGATCCCCTGTCAATTTACATTCCAGAAATAAAAGGAGAAGGACGGGAACGAATCACCATCGAGTTGCTGCTCACCCATCGCTCCGGGTATGCACCTGACTTCGATTTGAAGGAGCGTTGGACCGGTTATGACGAAGCGATAAAGCGACTGGTTCGCGAGCCGCTGCGCAATTCGCCTGGCGCAAAATTCGTTTACAGCGATATCGGCTACATAGCTCTGGGTGAAGTTGTTCATCGCGCCAGCGGTCTCAGGCTCGATGAATTTGCGCGCCAAAATATCTTTGTTCCATTGCGCATGCGCGCAACCGGCTTCAGGCCGATTTCAAATTTGCGCGCGCGTATTGCTCCCACAGAAAAGCGCCGTGGACAATTAAGCTATCTTGGCGATACACCCGAAAACGCTGGCGCCGAAGAAGACAAGTGGCTGCGCGGCGAAGTTCACGACCCTACTTCATATCGCATGAATGGGATAGCGGGCCACGCCGGACTTTTTTCGACGGCAGAAGATCTCGCGGTTTACTGCCAGATGATTCTCAATGGTGGCGAGTATAGAGGCGTACGTATTTTGGCTCCGTTAACAGTTGCGGAGATGACTCGGCCGCGCCTCGTGGGAGAAAGTGGATGGGCCCGAGGGCTGGGCTGGGATATCAATACGAGTTTCTCCAGGAATCGTGGCGATCTTTTCCCACTGGGCTCATTCGGTCACACCGGTTTTACAGGTACGTCACTGTGGATTGATCCTGCAAGCAAGATGTTTGTCGTGTTTTTAAGTAATCGGGTACATCCGGATGGGAAAGGAGACGTCGCATCGTTGCGTGGCCGTGTGGCATCAATTGCTGCGGCAGCCGTAATGGATATTGGGGTGGTGGCGAAGGCAAAACTAGAGCAGTCGCAATACTATGAGAACTTGCTCCGCGATCTTGCTCGCTTCACTGCATCTCATGAGCAAGCTGGAGCAGTCTCTGCCGTTGGGAATACGGTCACAAATGAAAGAGTGCTGAATGGTATTGATGTACTCGAGCGCGACGGGTTTAGCCAACTCTCAGGAAAGCGGGTAGGCCTCGTCACAAACCACACCGGTCGCAATCGAGAAGGCCGGCAGACCATCGACGTCTTTCACAAGGCCCCGAATGTAAAATTGGTCGCGCTGTTTTCCCCGGAACACGGTATACGCGGAGCTGAAGATGAAAAGGTTTATGACTCGAAGGATGAGCGCACCAGGCTTCCGATCTATTCGTTGTATGGTGAAAGCCGCCGTCCACGGCCCGACAACCTGAAGGACCTTGATGCACTTGTCTTCGATATCCAGGACATCGGCACCCGCTTCTATACTTATATTTCGACTCTCGGTTATGTCATGGAGGAGGCGGCGAAGGCGCGCCTGCCTGTGTACGTTTTGGATCGACCTAATCCTATTGGCGGCGTCGACGTCGAGGGACCGGTAGCTGATGCGGACCGCTTTTCATTTACCGCATATCACAGCATTCCGGTCAGGCATGGAATGACAATTGGCGAGCTGGCGAAGTTTTTCAATCAGGAGCGTAACATTGGTTGCGACCTGAAAATCATTCAGATGGAGGGATGGAAACGCGACCTGTGGTTTGATCAAACCAATCTGACCTGGGTAAATCCTTCGCCGAACATGCGCAGTCTTACAGAGGCGACTCTATATCCAGG
>JBHENH010000026.1:11583-30736 GCA_046262135.1 Pyrinomonadaceae bacterium | reverse complement strand
GTGTAATCCGTGCTTCATGGATGCGAATCAAGTTGGTTACGTACATGAGCCGACTTTTGAAGATACAAAAGCCATTCTCGATCGCGCGGTTTCGTTTAAACCAAAACGGCAGATAATTATTCTCTTCTCCGGCGGCGAACCCACTCTATCGCCCTATTATCTCGAGGCGGTAGCCTATGCAAAAAAAATAGGATTTTACAGGATCCTCGCCGCCACAAACGGCATTCGGTTCGCTGAAGACATTGAGTTTTGCAAGGCTGCCAAAGCGGCGGGGCAACACGGCGTCTATCTGCAGTTTGATGGGGTCAGCGAAGAGAAAAATAAACACCGCGGCGTGGGTAACCTCTTTGACGTAAAACTGAGGGCCATTGAAAACCTCGCCAGCGTGGGCATCAAGGTCACGCTCGTTACGACCATAGTCAATACGATAAACAACGACGGCATCGGACAGATTGTCGAATTTGCCGCAAAGAACATCGACAAGGTGCAAACGATCGCCTTCCAGCCAGTTTCGTTCACCGGCCGCGACGAAGACATTTCCGACGCGCTACGCATCAAGCAGCGCTACACGCTCGCGGGCATGACTCACGACTTAAAGGACCAACTAGGCGGACAACTGCAGCCGTTGCGCGATTGGTTCCCTCTGTCGTCTTACTCTGCGTTCACGAGCGTCATGGACATGCTGCAGGGAGCGGATGCGCCGTGGGGATGGTCTTCATGCAACTGTCATCCAAACTGCGGCATTTTTACCTTGATGGTCGTAAACCGGACAACGGGTGAATTCAAATCCCTGTTCGATTTTTTTGATTACGAGCAGTTCATGAAGGATGTCGCGACCATAACGGATACGGCACGAGGCAAGAAGCTTTCGTATGCGCAACTGGGAATGGCAATCCTGCGAAACTTCAACGCCGAACGAGCCCCGGAAGGATTTCCGATTTCGCAGATTTTGAATCTGTTCAAGCCGTCGTCGACCAACTCCAGCTCCGACCGCAACGATCGCATGAAGGCGGCCACCGAAGGGGATCCTAATGACATTTGGCGCGTGCTTTGTGTGGAAGGTATGTGGTTTCAGGATCTCTTCAACTACGATTTCCGTCGCACCGAAATGTGCGTGATTCCATACGGCACACAGGAAGGTGAAATTTCCTTCTGCGCCTACAATACCGGCGTGGGGTGGCGACAGATCATCGAGAACATGCACAAGACGGCGAACCTTGCCGAGTGGTATCAAGAAAACGAACGACATCCGGTTTACGCTGCGGGTCACAATGTTCCCGGAATCTCCAAGAAGCATTCGCTCAGCTTGCCAATTATCCAAGCCGTGCTTGCGGGTGATGCAGATGAGAAACCGATGCACGTTTCGCCTTACCTAGTGCAAGAACACGACGAAGAATCCGTTGCCGCTGTATAGGTCCCGTAACATTAGCAAAAAATAAGCGCCCCTTATTCCTCGAATCGAATCCGGCGCCTCCAATACTAAGCTAACTTCGCCCAGCAGGCTGGTTTTGCGTCATGATCTACCACCTGCAAAACAATTGTTTTTGAAAGGAAGTTTCATGAAAAGCGTCATTCGAATCTTTGTCGGTCTACTCATTACCTTTACAGCAACAACATACGCATTTGCGCAAGAACCACAGTCATCTCCCACACCTGAAAGACAACAAACCGAAGTAACAGCGCAAAACTCATCCGCTCTGACAAATAAGGATGTCATAGACATGGTGAAGGCAGAACTATCGCCAGAGATCGTAATAGCTAAGATCAAGACGGCAAAGACCGCATTTGACACCTCCTCCGCGGGGTTGCAGGAGCTCAAAACCGCCGGGGTAACGGACGCGATTATTCTGGCGATGTTGCAGCCACAGCCACCACCTTCCACAAATCAAGCTGCCTCTTCCGAACCAAAAACGCGACGATTGAAAGATGAACTGACTACAGCCTTCCAACGCTTGCAAAGCACCGTTGTAACAGTCTGGAGCGAAACCGGTCATGGAACGGGATTTATCTTCGACAAAGACGGATTGATAATGACTAACCAGCATGTAGTCGGGCCTTCAGAATACATTGCGGTTCAATTCGACGAGAGGCACAAGATTCCCGCCGTTCTTCTCGCATCGAACCCAGAGAGAGATGTAGCTATTCTTTGGGTTGACTTGAAGATGTTGCCGGGGGCGACGATTGCGCCCGTGGCCGATTCAAGTTCCGGTGAGCTCCCCGTCGTTGAGGGTGAAAGAGTACTGACAATTGGAAGTCCTCTAAACCAACGCAAAATCATGACGACCGGTGTCGCCAGCAAAGTTGAGAAACGGGCCATCATTTCAGACATAAACATTAATAAAGGCAACTCCGGAGGACCATTGTTTAACTCTATCGGAGAAGTTGTGGGTATCACAACTTTTGGAGATTTCACGATGGAAGGGGGACCTGGGGTCTCAGGTATAGTACGAATAGAAGAGACACTACCACTGGTTGCTGAAGCCCGCGATAAGATGTCGCAGACGACCAAACCCGAAGCCAGACTGTTGCCAGTTGATCCGACCGACACGTTTCCCATTGAAGCGATAAAGGAAGTAGCGACTGCTAAGAAGTTTGACGATGACAGATATATATTTGGCTTGGCTGACTATCGTGTTGCTCTTGCAACGCCAACCTTCCTCTACCGCTTGCAGACGGAAGGAGAACGAGAGGCTGCCAAGACTAAGGCGAAGCGAAACAAGAAAGAAGGAGCCGTACAAGGCACGTATCGTCCTTTTGATGAGTTCCGAAACTGGCGAGAATATATCGGGGACTATAGACCCATCTTGCTAATCAACGCTGAGCCCAATGCGGGAGAATCATTCTGGGGAGCGATCGGCCGTGGAGTCGCGGCGAACTACGGGATAGCCGTACCGGCGAACATCCGTTACAAGACAGATTTTTACCGAATGAAATTATTTTGTGGCGATAAAGAGGTAGAACCAATCCATCCCGGAAAAATCTTTCGTGGCATGAATCAGAAGGATCGTTTCGTAAAGGCCCAAGATGCCACGTACGCGGGACTCTATGCCTATCCTGCCGATTCAATCTCTCCTTCGTGTGGATCTGTAAGAGTCCAAGTTTACTCCGAGAAGAATCCTACTAAGGCTAACACTAAGACCTTAGATCCCAAATCTATATCACGCATAGCGCAGGACTTTGAACCTTATCTGAAAAAGAAGAGTCCGCAATAACCTCGCGCTAGTTTAGACATCCATGGCAGTGACACCGCCATACATTTAGTTATAGGTCGGAGTACAATTTTCTACCACGCCCGGTTTCCCGCTTTGGTGACCTGACACTACCCCGCCCCGTTATCCACTTCGGAATTGTGTCTCCGACAATATTTGAAAGGTTATTAGTCATGAAGAGATGTATTTCCCTGTTGCCCTCTTTTGTTTTCAGACTACCAGCACCCGCGATATTGCACGCAATTCTGGCTGTCTAGGCATCTTCCGCGCTTGCTCTATGAGCGTTAGCCCGCTATACGGTATTCCACTTGCTCCTCCACCTGCCGAAGTTTTCATTACAGGAGGACAGCGGAATTGAAAAGACTCACAACCCTTATTTTTATTTCACTTTCGGTTCTTTCATTAGCCAGCGCACAGTCGGTGGCCACTGAACCAAACGCAACAGAAACCCTCCAAAAGTCGCAATCTGCTGCGCCGGTTTTGCAGTTCAAGAAAACTGATGCCTCGTCCCAGCCGGAAACAGTTGCCGTCGCCGAAGAGCCTGCCGCGCTTAGAATCCCAGCCGGCACGCCCATAGAGGTTGAGACTGCTTATACAGTTTCTTCGATCGACATAAAACGCGGTGAAGTCCTCAGTTTTCGTGTATTAATTCCCGTGATGATCGATGGAGTCACGGTTATCGAAAAGGGCGCCGTCGTCACCGCCCGCGTCATACAGGCGAAGCGCGGTGGGCACTGGGGGAAAGCGGGAAAATTGTCGTGGAGTATGGAAGACGTCGTCGCGGCTGACAACACACGCATACCGCTAGCTCCGGAGACTCACATTCGAACCGATGCGATGTATAACACGGATGCCAAACTGAGAAACAACGAAAACAAGTTGGGTCACGGCAGCGTAACTGGCATCAGTCACGGTGGAGAGGTTGTGACCAAAACGATAGTCACTGCTGCGATAATGCCGCTGATCGCGCCGATTGCATTGATGCACGGATTCAAACGGGGAGAGAACGCCATCTTGCCGGAAGGTAAGCGTTTTGTGGTGTTTGTTAAATCTGATACCAGGGTCAAAACCGGTTCAGCCAGCCCGTCAAAATAACGGATAGCTCGTTTTGAATTACTCTTCTGAACCCTTAAGCGGTCGTTGCACCTGGCGCAGCTGGGCCACGATATCGCGCAGTCGAATAGCTAGTTCTTCGATGACCTGAGCACGCTTGCGGGCCTTCTCGTTAAGGTCCTCTCGCAGGAGCAATTGCGCCTGACCGAGGACTGCCGCAAGAGGATTGTTAATCTCGTGCCTCACGCGCGTGACGAGCTCTGTCACTTCATTTATTTTCGCCTCGCATTCAGCGACGACGGCGCGCATCTTTTCATCCGTATTGCTCTCTTCTGACTCGGTTCTTGTCGGCAGTTTCTCGGGTTCAGTCATATTACTCCCACTCCAAACATGGTTTTCAACAATGTGGGAGCGGCTGGGCGGGGGCACTGAAGTGCGATAGCGGCACTTGAATGAGGTCATTGTGCGCCGCTTCGCGGTAAATAGTAAATAGTAAATCGTGAAACGGTGAAGAGTGAAAAACTAGCCCCGGCGTATTAGATTAGCTGTGGACTTCATCAATTCGAAAATCATGTTCTCCCATCAGCATTTCAGCATTCCTCATTCCGCGTTCCGCGTTGACCCGCCGGTTGACAAAGAAACCCTCTCCACTTAAATTGAAAATCTCTTGCTGGGAGGTCGTCTAACGGTAGGACTGCGGACTCTGAATCCGCCTATCGGGGTTCGAATCCCTGCCTCCCAGCCAAATGTTTTCGATGCGTTACGGGCAGTTAACAAACGGCTGCCCGTTTTCATTTGGTGCGTATGGTGTGGCACGCGTGCTGAAGTACAACCGTTAAGCTTACCGCATGGAGAAATGACGAGTTCATTTGTAAAGCAAACTGTTAGGTTGCGTGTATGTTGAATGCCATTGGACTCAACGCAAACTAACAGTTTGCTTTACGAGAGCGCAGAGAACTTGCGCTAAAATCGGCGGCTCATGAACTGGATCATGCTCATGGTCGAGAAATGATTGTTGTTCATTTGCTGGACCATACGGACGGCGCCATTTGGCTCCAGCCGTTGGTTCGCTTGAGTCGTCGGCTGGCTGAGTTGAGGATTCGCTGCCGGCGAAATCGCGGTCCCTTGTTGGGCGGCGGCTCGATATTCCTGCGCGGTTTGGGCCATTTGTTCCGCCATCGCCTCGTTCTGCTGTCCGCCAAGTTGTCGCAGACCCGTAGCCACGTTGTCCATATGGTTCGCAGCGATGACTAGTTCCGCCGGCTGGAGCGGACGCTGCTGTCCGAGATGGATCAGCGCCTGCAGTGCTTGAAGCGACTTCTCTGCTTCTACCTGTTCTCTCGTGGTTGAGGCCGTGGTCGCCTGCTTTAGAAACTCTCGCCACTGCTCGCGCAACTGGGCCCGCTCCTCTTCCTTCTTGTTCGGCCAGTCGAGGCGTATCGTTGCCCAGTGCGTAGGTATATGGGAAAGGCGCTCCTGTTCGACGGCCGAGCGAGTCCCATACTTGGCCGCCAGCATCAGAGCCCACGAATCCTTAAATTGTTGGTCCGCCACCAGGGGCTTCCCAGTCGCCTCGGTCACCATGAAAGCTAGAAACTCCGCGACCACGTCGCTCACTTCGCGAGTAAGCGGCGGGTTTCCTGGGGCAAGGGGCGCAGTCTCAGCGCCGGTCGTGATCCGACGCAGTGCCGCCTGCGCCAGGGTGTATTCGGTGAACTTTCGATTGCCGTTCCTGGCGACCCACTCCAGATGCGAACGCGCTTTGTCGAGCCGCCCCCATAGCGCGAGAGACATCCCGACGTATGCGCGTGCTTCAGTCATCTTGTCTGTGTCGGTAGCCAACGCCAGCAGGTCAGCATCCTTCAGTTCACCGCGCAGGTGTTGCAAAACGGGGTAGGGCCAGGCCTTCGCGGTCATGTGCGCAGATGCTTCGTCCAACACCTTCACCGCCTCCTCGGGCCGTCCGGCTTTTCTGTTGCCGAAGTATGACAGGAGCGCGGCGTACGGAGCATTCGCGTTGGCCCAACTCGCAATCTCGATGTACTTTCGCGCGGCGTCGGCGGCCGCCTGTCCGCGGCCGACGTTCAAGTTTGCCTGGGCCATTCCGAAATAGAGGGTGGGAACGAGCCACGGTGCAACCTCAACTTCCGAGGAAAACTGTTTGGGCCTGGTGGCGTATACGACGCCCTTCTCGAAACTTGCGAGCGCATCCTCGTACCTTCCCATGCTGTTATAGGTCAGCCCTAGCCCTAAGAGGGCTTCGACCTGATAGCTGTTGGATGAGCCACGGATCGACTCCTGGTAGTACTCGACCGCCTTTTCATAACGGTCCATCGCCGAATACGAATCCCCGAGAACGCGGTTCGCCCTGTCGTCATAACGCGAGTGCTTCAGCGCGCGTTCAGCACTGGCGATGGCATTCTCATATTGTCTCAATCCGTTGTACGCCGCGGCGAGCCCGGTATACGCGGACCCATAATCTGACCGCAATTTGAGCGCCTGTTGATAAGCATTCACAGCGTCCTCGTACTTCCCTGCGTTGAGGTACGCTTCACCGAGAGAGTAATAGTCCCCGTAGTCCACCTGACCACTTGGTTTCAGGCGGATTCCCTCCTTGAGCGCACCGATTGCATCCTCATACTGGAAGAGTTTGAGAGATATGTTGCCCAGGTCCATCTGCGCGCGTGCAAACTGTGGGTTAAGACGAACTGCTTCTCTGTAGAAATCCCGGGCCTTCGCGTGCTTGAACACCCTCTCGTACGCCTCGCCCATTCCCCGGTAGGCTTCCGCGTCACCCGGCGTCACGCGAAGTACCTCTTTATATGAGTTGTATGCGTTCTCAGACTCTTCAAGGACCAGGTAGGCATCGCCGAGCGCTTTGTGGGCCTGAGCGTCATTGGGATTAAGGCGAACCTTCTCTTTATTCGTCGTTACAACGGCTTGCGCCATTGCCATTTCCCGCATCCTTTCAGGGCTATCACGCTGCGCGAAAGTGGAGGCTGCGCTGGCAACGATACACGCCGCGAGCGCGGCGAAAATCACTGCGTTGAATCTGGAACGTATCATGGTCGCCTCCGTGTTACTTCAGCGCGCGCGGACGTCGCCGTCTGTGAATCTTCTTATGCGAACACGCGACAGCTTGCCCAAAAGCGCACCCGCGAGGTGTAAATTGTGACTGCAAATAGCAATTGGAATTTGATAATGCCCGCCCTTATTGCACATTTTCATGAGCGTCATCGTTACGATGTGAACGCCGCCTTGACTCTCATTGTCAGGGAGAAGATAGCAGCGGCGAGCGGGGGAGTTCTGGGACGCGCGGTACGTCAGGTAGAGCAAGGCTTCTGGTATCGGCGCGTGGCGGAAAGGAAATCTATTTCAGATACACGGGGAAGTCAAGACGATCCGTTTGCAGGTATTGATGCAAGTTTGCCGTTCTATCTTATTAGCACCGTAGCTTTAGCCGGTGACTCCGGAATCCACACGACGCTGTAAACCGTTTAAACGGTAATAACATACTTGACTGACCGCCGCATCGCGGACTAGGGCAAAGGTGTCGGGGGGTGATTTCGGTCGTATTTCTGAATATAAAAGTAAATAGAAAAGGTTAAGGCTCCAGCAGCAATGAGAAACATCTTCCAGTTTTCATTCCAAAGCGATTGCGCGCCAATGAATAAGACGTAGATGCCGGTAAGTAAGCCAATCAATGCGCAGATAAAATTTACAGCTTCAATGATTTTGAGTAACTAACCTTTTTGGTCTAGTGCCAGATTGATCAAAACTGCCGGAATTGCCAGCACGACTCCGAAGCCAAGCATCCACAGCAAGAGCGTTCCAATTTCAATAGCATTCTCTTTACCTCGCATCAGCCAGGGCAGGAAGAAAAACAGCCCCAGAACCATCGCAATGATTGCGAGAACTCCAACTCCGAATCTGAGCGGTGAGGGCTTTTTTCGATCCGTGTCAGTCACGCGGCCTTTCGTTTCTTCGCTGCTTTCTTCTTTTCGTACTCAGCCTGTCGTTTATCTATCTCGCTTTTAGGAACTGAGATAAGCTGCTTTGCTAGTTTTTCAAAGCGTGAGTATTCGTCTGATGGCGGTTTGTGTGATTTGGGTTTTTTCATTTCTTTCTGACTCTCTTGCGGTTTTTCACGCGTCTCGGTTTTTGGAACTTCCATAATTTCACGGTGCTCTGACGGGTTATCTTCGCGATAAAAGGGAAGTCATGCTGGGCAAGCATTGAAAAAATCTTAGGCAACGCCTTAACAATGATTGCTGCATTATCGGCATTCTTTAGACTCCCTGAAACTAAAACGAACGCTTGAACGCCACCAGCCAACAAAGCCTCTAGCTCTAGCCTGCGCGTACCGATCCTTTGATCGCGCATTAAGACTTTCCAGTTTTTCTCACCTACTTCTGGCAACCATTCTTCGTCAGCAGTGTCTCCACGAAACCATTTAAAATGCGGTTCAATCCGTAAGCCAGCGTTTCGAAGCGCCTCAACAATAACCTTTCCACCTAGTGATCGTTCAAGGTAAAAGGTTACTTCTTTAAGCTGCTTTTGGTAGTGCGCGCTCGTACTCGATTGCTTGCGCGATTTCCGACGCTTCACACCCATAATCGTTGGCTAGTTCCTCAACGCTTTCGCCAGCTTCGTTGCGATCTGCGATTACAGCAGTTGGTACGCCTACGCCTACCAGGATCGCTTTACCGAACGAAATGCGAGGATCTATGAGAACTAGCTTTGGTTCGTCCTTTACCTGTTGAGGATGGCGGGTTAGGTACGGGTATAGTGCCATTGCCGAACCGTGAGCATCGCGGGCAATTCGCTTGAGATAAGCCGCGACGACTTCGCGCATCGCTAATTGTCCTTGCTGAGAAACGTTAATAATGTCGCCTTGGGATGCGAGTTCGATAAACAGATCAACGCCATCATGCTGGAAATCAAATTCGATCAACGGATGCTCTGAGTCGTACTTATCCCACAGATGCTGCACGGCGTAACGCACGTTATCAAGAGGAATCCTATCTTTATATCGAATGGCATCAAGTACATGAGCTTCCATCAAGTTGATGAACGAGAGGAGCGGCAATTCTTCATCGGGCAACGTGATCAACGGTTGGAATCTTTTCGTACCGTGTTTTGTGGGATAGTCGCGCCCGCGTATCCAACTTCTTAAAGTATCGGGAGGAATCTTTAATAAGTGGGCGGACTCCCATATTCCATAAGTAGGTATGGTTCGCGGGTCGCGGCCTCGGTAAATGCCTTTTGGTTTTCTTGCCATTAGCTCGCCTCCTATGTTACACAGATAGCGAGCCGCCGCCCGTGATTGTTGGTAGCAAGGAACGGGTAGCAGTGATTGAAATAATTCCAGCGATTTCTAGAAGGCCGTGAGTTCCCGCTCATGGCCTTCGTTACTTTCGCATCCGTTTTCCTCTGCGCTGTCGCGGTTTGCCGCCGTGCTTAGCATGAGGGTTGTGCTGTCAGCTTCTTATACTCTAGTCGCTTGCCAAATACTATAGAGAGCACGTCACAGAATCGTTCAAAGTCCGTACCTTTGCGATTGTTGAATCTAAAAGCCTGTTCGTCAAGGTAACGGAATAAGTGGAACGGCTCGACGCTAATGTAAGTCCCGCCTTACGTTCGCTTGCATGAAAGCCGTGTTCAGTCAAGTATATTATTACCGTTTAAACGGTAATAATATACTTGACGAATCACGCATTAAAAGTCAAAGATGTTGTTGCCTCTTTAAATGGAGAGGCCGATGTCAGAAGTACGTGAGTATGACCCGATAAGGCATTTAGCAAACACAGTGTTTCCGGATGATGTCCTTCTGGATGCTAGTGCTCCGCGATTGATGTTTATGGTTGGGAACTTCACCCTTTACTTTGATGAAAGCTGTTCGCACCCACCAGCCCCTTTGGTGTACACGGTGGCGGGTTATCTTGCGACGGACGTGCAGTGGCGCAAGTTTCGCAAAGAATGGCGGAGAATCCTCGAAGGTGAAGGATTGGATCACTTCCATATGGTTAAGTTTCAAGCGTGCAAGCCTCCGTACGACGCTTGGTCAAAAGAGAAACGCATCCACTTCCTGGCGTCGCTTCATTCGGTTATTCACAAGAGAACGCTCATGAGTTTTGCAACGACCGCCAACATCGAAGACTTCAATAGCCTGACGCTTGAACAGCAGCGCGATTTAATTAGTCCCCACGTGTTTGCCGCGAAAAACTGCCTGAAGGGTGTGGGGTTTTGGGCCGCATCTAACATCGTCAACCATCCGGTAATCGCATACATTTTTGAGGAAGGACAGCCGCACCAGAGACAGTTAAGCCGCCTAGTTGATTCCTTGACCGATGAAGATAAGTCGTTTTTCCGAATGGCGTCTTTAAGCTTTGCGGGAAAGAAGTCTTTGAACCCCCTACAATCTGCCGATGTCGTAGCATATGAGGCGTCTAAAGAAGCTACGCGCAGGCTCGATCCTGATAACCCACGGCGTGCCCGTTTGTCCGGCCTGAATCTTGCCAGTGATCCGTCAAAGAACATCTGGCGTTACTGTGGGAGACAGGACTTCCTTGACACCCTAAGAGACGCCGAACTTCGTGCGAAAGACTACGCTACTCGACACGCTACGAGCGCATCATGAAAAACGAAGAATTTGAAAAATTCGATAAAGTAATGGGCGGTCTACTCTCCGTCTCGCGGGCTGAGTTAAATCGCAAATTAAAGGCTGAGAAGCGGGCAAAAGAAAAGAAGAAGCGGCCTACTTCGACCGCTTCCTCCCGCGCTTCCGTCGCCCGTAAAAAGCACGAGACTTAGTGCGCCGTACCCTTCTCGGCAGGCGTTTTCTCTGTCAATTCCTTGAAGGTAAGACGCTTGCCGCTTAATTGCTCCATTACTCGTTGGAACCTTTCGCCATCATTGCCACGGCGAGAATTGAATCTGAATGTTTGCTCATCAAGGTATCTGAAAAGATGAAACGGTTCGATCGAAACATAGGTGCCCTTGATGCTTCGTTTCAGAAGCGACCAAAAGTTCTCGATTCCGTTTGTGTGAACCTGTCCGTCAACATACTTTTCAGCATGATTGATAACACCATGGATGTAGTCTTCACGAAGTTGGCTGTAAGAGCGAAGCGCATCCGTGTAGACGTGCGATCCGGCCTCGACGTGCTTAACCACTTCGCCGTGAAGGTGGCGGCGCTTAGTACCTTCAACAACCATCGCGCGGACTTCGCCGCCATGACGTTCGAGCAGCCCCATAACAGCGACCTTGCCAGTAGTCTGGTTTCGACCAGTGCGCGGCGTAGAAAACTCAGCTACGCGCTTAGCGAGAGCCGAACGATGCATGTTGATCGTCCTACCGCCGATGAAGGTTTCGTCAGCCTCGATATGCCCGGACATCTTCTTAAGAAACGATCCGCTTTCATGGCAAGTCTGATTCTGTGAACCATGAACCACGCGGTCTTTTGCGTTACGCCGATTGCTCTATGGACTTCGTAACTACTGATTCCGTTTTTCGCATTGGTAGTCAGCCACACAGTTGTCAGCCACTTATCCAGACCAAGCGGCGAATCCTCAAAAATCGTTCCCACTTTGGCACTAAATTGCCGTTGCTTGTGGGCGCTTTTACATTGCCATTTCTTTTGTTTCGCGAGAAACGTAACGTCATCGCGTCCGCACGTCGGACAAGTGACGCCATCCGGCCACCGGCGAGCGGTCAGATAGTTCAAGCAATTCTCAGGATTCGAGAAGTAAATGACCGCTTGCTGCAAAGTCTTTGGAGTCTTTTCGTTTGCCATAATGTGAAGACTATACAGGAACATGGTTGATTCGTCAAGTATATTATTACCGTTTAAACGGTTTCTTTTTAAAACACAATCCACTCTTCACCGGGCTAAAGCCCGGTGCTAATGAAAAAAGAGTTTCGGCTCAAACTGCAGCACCACCCGTTTGCAGGTGTGCCCTTCGTTTGGTTCTTGTCGCAAACCGTTTAGTTTTGCGGGCGCGTCGACTCCATCCATTCATCGCAAACTAACAGTTTGCGTTACAATTCACTACCCGTTCGCACGATGGATGGTTACCATTCTCAAAAAGGTTAACAACAGATTTCGACTTAGTATTTCGGTACCGCGGGATCGACTTCCTCAGACCACGCCGTAATGCCACCCTTCAGGTTGATCAACCGACCCGAAAACCCTGCTTGCTTCAAAGCCTCGATCGCCTTTGCGCTGCGCACACCAGCTTTGCAATGAACGATGGTCTCACGCGAGGGATCGATTTCATGCTGGCGGCCCACAACCTGACTGAGAGGAATTAGCTTCGTGCCGGGTATGCGCGCAATTTCGTATTCGAAAGGCTCACGCACATCGATCACCTGCAAGCCCCGTTCGCTATCAAGGCGCTGCTTCAGTTGCGCAGCTGTGATCTCTTCCAGCTGCGAAGTTTGCGTTTGCGGATGTGCGCGTAGACCGCAGAATTCCTCGTAGTCAATCAACTCTTCGATGGAGGGATTGTCGCCACAAATCGGACAGGCAGGATCCTTTCGCAGCTTCAACTCTCGAAACTTCATCTGCCAGGCATCGAAAAGCAATAGCCGGTTTACCAATATGTCTTCAGCGCCGAGGATGATCTTTATCGTTTCGTTTGCCTGAATGGCGCCCACAATTCCCGGCAATACCCCCAGCACGCCACCTTCGGCGCATGAAGGGACCAAGCCAGGCGGGGGCGGTTCGGGATAAAGACAGCGGTAACATGCGCCGCGCCCGTCCTGGGCTTCCGACCAAAAAACACTCGATTGGCCTTCGAAGCGATAGATTGAGCCATAGACATTCGGCTTGCCGCTCAGCACACATGCGTCGTTAACAAGGTAGCGGGTAGGAAAATTGTCGGTGCCGTCGACCACGATGTCGTAATTGGCAAACAGTCCCAGCGCATTTCGACTGCTAAGCTGTGTTTCATGTGTTTCAATCTCAACATGTGGATTGATATCGCGCAGGCGGTCCCGGGCTGACTCGACTTTTGGACGTCCGATGTCCGCAGTCCCGTGAATAATCTGTCGCTGGAGATTCGAAGCTTCGACCACGTCAAAGTCCACAATTCCAATGCGGCCGACACCGGCAGCGGCGAGATACATTCCTGTAGGAGCACCGAGGCCTCCCGTACCAATCATCAGCACACTTGCGGCTTTCAAGCGTCGCTGCCCATCGTAACCAACTTCCGGCAACGTCAGATGCCGGCTGTAGCGGGCGATTTCTTCGGTAGATAACGAGGGTAGTGTGGGGATTTCTGTTCCGGTTGGCAGCCCACCGGCAATGGAAGGCACAATCATCACCGTGTCGCCATCCTTCAGAACGGTAGCGCCACCGGAGCGGTGACGAATATCTTCATCATTAACGTAAACGTTAACAAAGCTTCGCAAAACGTTTTTATCATCGTAGAGATGAGGCCTTAGGCCCGCATGAATCGTAGTCAGGCGATCAAGAGCTTCGTTGGCTGTGGTCGCATGCACCTCGAAACGAGATTTTCCACCCGTGAACTGGCGAAGTGCGGTGGGAATATTTATCGTTATTGCCATAATCAACTTCCTTTCAAAATCTCGGTGGCATCAGCCACTGCAGCTGTCTGACGCAGGTCGAGATCGACGCTGTCGTCTGAAACTCGTTCCTCATGAAATCTCGAGCGGTCGGGTTCCATTTCCCACGAGCGCAGGTCGTCTGCAGCTCCGGATTTTACGGACACTACGATGTAAGAATATACGGGCCAGGCATGGTCCAGATCATACTGCGACGGAACTGCGGAATGATCAGGGTGCGAATGATAAAAGCCGACGACTTCCAACGACTTACTTTCCGCATACCGTTCGCCTTTGATCAATTCGTCAGGTCGAATGAGAAATCGGTTTCGCTTTGCTTGTTCCTCACGCGCATTTGAGATGGAATATGTTTCGATGACGACCTTCGAGCCATCTACGCTGAATGTTCCCAACAAGAGCCCGCAGCATTCGTATGGATAATCGCGCTCGCCATGCGCTGAGATTTTCTCTTGATGTGATCTCGCTAAATAAATCATTGAGGCAGTTAGCTCTATTTGTCGATTGCCGCTGTCGCCCAAACTTTCTCACCAGCCGCTCGCCGGGCGTTCCGGACTTAAACCGGGCCTTTGCGTAGCCCATTCCGACAAATTAGCTTTTCAACTTAGCAATGCGGCTTGCCGCTGCGCAGTGCGGAAAGGCTCCGCCTTTCCGTCTCCCCTTCAATGAAATCCGGAGGCCATGCCTCCAAGCCCCTACGGAGGCGTAGCCTCAAAAAGTAAAAGAACGTCACGGAAAGGCGGAGCCTTTCCGCACTGCCGGGCGGCAGAGCCGCAGTGGGTCCCATTCACATCAGGGCGTAGCGTCTCCGCATTCAGTACGCGGCGCGCGTGTCCACAACCTTAAGGGATAGCGAAGCATCGCATCGTCGTTATTCCAGATAGCGTCCGCCACCATCGCACAGGATCGTCACCACCACCGAGCCGGCCCGTAACGACCGCGCGAGACGAATTGCGGCAACCACATTGGCCCCTGAACTGGTACCTACTAACAAACCCTCTTCTCGTCCCAGCCGAGCGGACATCTCCTGCGCCGCTTCAGTTCTAACCTCAAAATTCCCGTCGGCGAGGCTCGGATCGTAGATACCTGGCACCATAGCCGTCGCCATATGCTTTAGCCCTTCAAGTCCATGAAACGGCGAATCGGGTTGCATTGAGATAACTCGTATTTGAGGTTTCCGCTCTTTTAGTTTTCTGCTGACTCCTACAAACGTTCCAGACGTTCCCAGACCGGTTATGAAATGGGTCACCCGGCCTCTGGTCTGTTCCCAAATCTCCTCGGCGGTTCCGTCGTAATGTGCTCGCCAGTTAGCGTCATTGTTGTACTGATCCGGATAGAAATATTGTTCACGGTTATCTTCGAATAAGGCGCGAGCAATCATCTGCGCACCATCAGTGGCCATCAGTGGATCCGTTTCGATTATCTCTACACCGAAGCTACGAAGAATCTGCTTGCGCTGTTTCCCAGCGTTCTTCGGTAAACAGATGGCCACAGAATAACCGCGGGCCGCTCCAATCATCGCGTAGGCGATCCCCGTGTTTCCACTAGTTGCATCCAGGATGGTCATTCCCGGACGAAGCAGCCCTCGTTGCTCGCCGTCAAGGATCATTGCGAGGGCGGGACGATCCTTTACAGATCCTCCGGGATTCAAATGCTCGGCCTTGCCGTAAACTATCACGTCGGGCGGCAGATCACAGCTCACCCGCCGAAGACGAATCAACGGAGTGTTGCCGATGTTTGATTCAACTGAATCTCCCGGTACCGGACCCATCTGTTTTTCCAGCAACTCTTCTGTCATCAGCTTGCTTCTACTCAATCGAACGGCTTTGCCTCAAAAGTCATCAACCATGAGAATCCGGCTTCGCCGCCGGAGTTGGCTTCGCGGCGGTGGCTATGCCCCGCCGTAGAGGTGCCTTTTACTTTTGGGCTGTGCCCCTGGTGCGGCCTTTGGCCCAATAAATCCGAAGGGGCTAAGCCCGGACCAGGGGCCGAGCCCGTGAATCATCTGGCCGCTGTCGGCGGGGCAGAGCCACCGCCGCGAAGCCAACTCCGGCGGCAAAGCCGAAGCTGACAAGGCGTCTGACATTTGAGGCAAAGCTCAATCGAATCTTTCTTTTGCCAAACAAAAACCGGTCGCGATCCTTTCGGTAATCGCGACCGGCGTGCCGTCAAATTTGTGTGCGCTAGTTATTCAATAAACGATCTTTCGCGCATGCAAACGGCTGCCCGATCGCGCCGGCAACAAGACCAGCGACAATCGGAACAATAGTAGCAATGGTACGTCTGACTCATTCGATTATGATTCGTGCGACTGACTATAGGTAACCGTCGATCAGGATGTCAAGTGGCCGTATTATCCGATAGTAGTTGCTCGCGGTTCTGATGTCGGGTTGGGGCCAACCTTGTATCGGAAACTGAAGCAATACTAAGCTCAAAAATCAAACTTGACCGCTAGTTGTAACTCGCGCGACGGAAAGAAGGTGCGCGGCAAACCGAACCGCAATGTTCCAGTCGGGATTGTGAAAACATTTGAGCTATTGAATCCTGAGTAGAAATTGATGTTGGGCGCCAGCACGTTGGTTCGGTTACTGAGATTGAAGCCTTCCGCGATGAGCTTCAGTCTCATTGTTTCGCCCAAGCGGAAGAGTCGCGTGATACGCATATCGCTCTGCCAGAAGGTGCGCGAGCGAAACTGGTTTCTTACAGTGCCCGGAGTCCGATCGTTGAAGCGATTGCCATCGTTGTTGAGATCCGCACCAACAGTGGCCGTGTAAGGCACACCGGAGTTAATCTGGGTGATACTGGAAAATGTGTAATCGCTTAGCAAAAAGCGAAGTACCTTATTATTCGACTTCTTGAAAGTACCGAATTCACGAACGGAGCTGAAGACGAAGCGGTGCGGAACATCGACGTCCGCCGTCCCATAATCGTCGCGAATATTGGTTTGGTTGAATACGATCTTGGCATCGTCGCCGGCATTTCCGGGAACCACTGACGTTTGGTCGGGCCTGTCGTCTTTTGCCTTCGAAAAAGTGTAGGTCGCCAGAAACTGCCAACCCTTGGCGAAGCGGCGCTGCAGCTGAAAAGCAAGGGCGTTGTAGAGGGAGTTGCCCGTGCTCTCGAACAGGTTGATGCGGCTGTAATTGGTCAACGGTCTCGCACCAAAGCGCGGCACTTGGAATGTTGTTCCCGCGGGATCGCTAAAAGTTGTCAGCGTGGGCGCGGAGAGGTTGATGTCGCGCGTACGAGAGATATGCACACCCTTAAAGAAAAGGTATGTAACCGACAAACTCATATTCTTCCTGATCTCGCGCTCGTAGCCGAATCGGCCCTGCTGGACATACGGCTGTGCATAATCCTTCGCGAAGAGATAAATGCTGATCGGAGAGAGTCCTACTGCTGGGGCAGCCGATAGGACGTTCGGGTAGACCAGACCAGCCGCGGCAATCTGCGCGGCGTTCAGGCTGTAGTTTTTGACGCTAATGCCATTCTGCGAGTGAGCCGTGCCCAGCATGATGCCGGTCGTGCGACTGTAGAAAATGCCATAGCCGCCACGGATCACTGACTTGTCATTAAAGGCGTAGCTAAAGCCGGCGCGCGGGGCAAGGTTGTTTCTGTCCGAGATTGGCGTGCTCGTATCCAGGCCCGCGTTGATAAGCTGCGGATCAGGATTTCGCACGGGCGGACGTGCCAAAGTTTCAAGATCGTAACGCGCACCCAGGTTGAAGGTCAGCTTAGGCGTCACCTTCCAGTCGTCCTGCGCGTAAAAGCCGTAATCTCTGAGATTCGGGTGAGTCGTCGCACCGGTGGTACCAACTCCGGCAAAAGCCTGCTGGAAACCCGAGGGCGTATTGGTGCCGAAGGCTGTGTAGTTGTTGAAAGTATATTGGCCGCTAAAGAATCCAGGGAAGAAGTTCAGCACCCGATCAAAATTGAAATCGATTCCGGTCTTGAAATTATGACGTCCGGTAACGTAGAGCACGTTATCTACTATCTGGGCGCGGCGAATTGTCGTCTCACGTGGACTGAAATTATTGCGCCCAATGTTGAGGAAGAGAGTCGTAGTTCCGGCAACGACGGTTCCAATGCGTGCCTCCGGCTGGTCGGAATTGGCCTCCCCAGGCTCCGAGTCGCGCGCGAGTTGAAAGCGAAACTCATTCAACAGCTTGTGCGACAATGTTGAAGCCAGCGTTCCTGAAAAAGTAGTTGTCCTGGCGAGGCTGCTTCCAGTGTGCTCAAGCACACTCTGCGGTCCTGTGCTCTCATTATTTGCGCCAGTGAAATTCTGCCGATTGAAGCGTAAGGATAGTTGGTTATTGTTGTTAACGCGTATATCGCCTCTGGCCATGAAAACGTCTTGATCGCGACCAATCGGATAAGTTACCAACTTGGGCGCAAGGGTGGTCTGCACGGATGCTGGCGCGCCGGAGAGGTTCGGCGCGTCAATCGGATTAGTTAACTTCTGTCGCTGTCCGTCGTATGTAAAGAAAAAGAATGCGCGGTTCTTCACAATAGGACCGCCGATGCGTCCTCCAAACTGGTTGATTTGCTGCGGGGTGCGCTTGTTGGGGCGTCCCCGCTGAGCCTGACTAGTTTTGTTACCTGTGGGGTTGGCATTTAAGGATTCATCCCTGAAGTACTCAAATGCACCGCCGTGAAACTCGTTGGTACCAGACTTTGTGACTACATTGATGACCGCACCACCGCTTCTCCCGAACTCGGCCGAGAATCCGTTCTGGTTTACTTGAAACTCCTGCACAGACTCTTCAGAGAACTGGTAGGGCGGACGCACACCGGTGCGCCCGAATGCCTGTCCAAAAAATGTATTGTTGTTATCAACACCGTCAACCTGAAGACTATTGAGCGTGCCCTTCTGGCCACCCACGCTCAAATCTCCCTGGCGTGTGGGGTCGCGCACCACGCCGGGTGTTAGCGTGGCGAAATCCAAATAATTACGGCCGTTGACCGGAAGGTTCTGAATAGCTCGTTCGTTGATGGTGGTGGAAACGGAAGTGCGGCTGGTTTCGACCACAGGACTTTCTGTGGTCACATTAACCGTAGCAATGTCTGCACCGGCCAAAGGCAGACTAATATCGAGTGGCGTAACGCCACCAACGGTAACAACGACGCTCGCGAAGTTTGCCGCCAGAAAGCCGGAGGGTGCTGACGTCTTAACCGTATATGAGCCGGGCGGCAACAATATAAGGCGGTAATTTCCTTCCGAGTCTGTGGTAGAGCTTTTCTCAAAACCAGTCGCTTGATTTGTCGCAGTAACAGTAACCGCGGGGATCACTGCTTCTTTAGGA
>JBHENH010000026.1:0-11573 GCA_046262135.1 Pyrinomonadaceae bacterium | reverse complement strand
GCCTTCAATGTTACCGGTGGTCGCCTGCGACTGAGCAAACGCCGACAACGCAAGCGTCAAAATAATAACGGCCAGCGTGCAGGATCTAGCCGAGAGGGATGCTATGGCACTCATGTTTCTCCTCATTAAAAGAACCCGAATGGTTGTAATTGAACAGTTCATCCCGACGCCGATAAGGATTAATGGCGAAACAACACCGTCCGCAGGCGAAAGGTAATCAGAGCGAGCATACTAGTAGATGGCGGCGAATTAGATCAACAAAATAAGCTGATATATCTTACGGATGGCGATCCAAGTCAAACCGTAGTGCGAAGCCGAGCGCAATAGAGCCGAATGCTGGAGTGATGGTGACGTTTACGTTGCATTCGGAGGTACCGCGTTCCGTTCGGTTGATCGCGGCTGAAATTTTACGGCCCGCTAGAAGTCCCGGCGGCAGGACGCCAGAAAGATCCCAATCGATTGCGGTTGTTTCCCTGTATAACACTCATTACTCCCATATATCCATAACCGAAGAAGAAGAGGAAAAGGAATGGTACGGTGCCCCACATGTGCATCCGGATGGCATACAGGATAGCCAGAAGGAAATAGACAGAAAAACTCAATTCAAGCACTGGTAATAGCCCGCGCTTGCGTTTGTATTTCTTGCGTTTCCAGGTTTCGTCATGAGTCTTCTCTACGCGGTATTTTGGTGTCCGCACGAAGTCGGTCTTGATTCCGAGGACCGCTTCCAGAACAGCGCGAGCATTAGAAAAAGCCAAACCGATTCCCAGAGCCATGACCAACGGAAGATGCAGCAAGCGTGGAGACCGTTTGTCGTCGAGATACCAGACCGCCGTTCCATAGAAAAGGAATACCGAAATCGATGAAAAGAACAGCAATGGCAGATCAAGAATCATCAGGTGATAGAACGGTTGATTGTATCGAACCAGCAGCAGCGGAAACTGAAGAAAACTTGCGACAATCATCAGGGGGTAACTAATGTTTCCGGTCAACCGGAAAAACATCTCAAGTCTCACGCGCATGGGCAAATGCGATTTCCAGATCCTCGGATATAGTTTGATGCCAACCTGCATCACACCTTTGGCCCAACGTCGTTGCTGCGCTTTGAAGGCATTGATCTCGACAGGAATCTCGGCTGGCGCCTCCTCATCGAGCAGGTAAACAAATTTCCATCCCATCAACTGCGCGCGAAAGCTGAGATCAGTATCTTCAGTGAGGGTGTCGTGTTGCCAACCGCCGCTCATTGTTATTGCACTACGACGCCAGATGCCGGCGGTACCATTGAAATTGAAAAAGCCGCCGGTTCGATTTCGGGTAGTCTGCTCAACCACAAAGTGGCCATCGAGCATGATAGTTTGCAATCGAGTCAGCAAATTGTAGTTGCCGTTAATATGAGACCAGCGCATCTGGGCGCAGCCCACCAGCGGGTCTGTAAAGAAGTCGACAAGCTTGCGTAGACAATCAGGTTTGGGGACAAAATCCGCGTCGAAGATGGCGAGCAATTCGCCCTTCGCATATTTCAAGCCATTTTCCAGAGCCCCGGCTTTGAAACCAGCGCGATCCGCACGATGTATGTATTGAATGTCAAAACCCTGCGCAGCGTAGGAATCAACCGTCGCGCGCGCCAGCTTGACCGTTTCGTCTGTCGAATCGTCAAGCACCTGAATCTGAAATTTCTCGCGCGGATAGCTAATCTCCGTCACAGCCTTTACCAGCCTTCCGATAACATACATCTCATTAAACAACGGAAGTTGCACGGTGATGTAAGGTAGATCTTCTTCACTAAAGTTGCCCTTCGGCTGCGGCATGAACTTGCGGTATCGCCAGAAGTCAATCACCTGTTTGACACGATATGCACCGTAGATCGCTAGCACGGTCAAAATCGCAAAATACAAAATGAGTATGGTCCAATCAAAGGCATCGAGTTGGTAAAGGGGACTAATGTTTCCCCAGGTTTTGTTGACACCGTCCTGAAAATACCGCTCAAAGAGTGCAGGCGGTTCGGCGCCAATAGGCGTGGGCCATGGAGTTGCCGCGGTAGAGGGTGTAGCTTGAAAAATTAACGCCATAACGTCAAATAAAATCGCGTTCGAGCGCCGCCGGGCGCCACCGATGTGAGGGGCATTCTAACCCGAAGCCACGCTAACCCGAAGCAGCCGCGCCGGTAACGCTGGTCCGTTTTAATCATCATCTGAATTGAGGGTGCGCGTCCGTCCGCCCATCAGATGCGGCGATGAGGGGCGCTGTAATCGCTCGGGGCAGATGAATGCGGCGAAAATGGATTTGCCTTAAGGTCGCGATGAGGGACAGCATCGGACGTTCTGCTTGTGGACCGCCAAACCCGGAGGCTTAAGTCGAGCAGACCGGGCATCACATAGAAAACAGCCGCCGACCCGAGTAGCGCGCCCGTTGCGAAGCGCGAGAAATGCGTGTTATCCCAAATTTCGAGAAACCCGAGTGTGAAGTCAACGACCAAAGGGATAGCTGCAATCAGAAGCCATTTCCGTGGCGGCGCGTCAGTTTGCCTTAGGGATCTAACGAGAGGATAGTTCAGCGCGGCGCACGCAAAGCCTGCATACAGGCCAGTGCATCGCGCGCAAACCGCGAATTGGTGTTGCCCTATGAAGAAAGAGCGGTCAGGCATTTGATGGCAAACGTAACCGAATGCGCGGTGGATTGTGAGACCGAAGACGGGATGTCCCCAGTTAAGGGCGAGCGGAGCTCCGATCACCAGCAACATTATCGCCATAGATCCGGCGATCACTATCAACCACATTACCAACGGTCGGCGATCAACTGTGATCTGTGGAATGTATTCGCTCGGCGGAGCATACAACATCGTGATGTTTTTTGAACTTTGTACTTAGAGCTTTGTACTTTCTACTTGAGGTGGGCAATCTTGACAAAAGTCAAAGCTTAAAGTTCAAGGTTCTGATTCTTACATTAAAATCGTATGACTGTGTCTGGTCCACCGTCGATATGCAGAGTATCGACAAAGCGAATGTGCCGCGATTCAGTAGTCATGACGACAGAGTGGGTTCGTTTGCCGGCTCCAAAAAATCTGACGCCTTTTAGCAAAGCGCCGTCAGTGACACCGGTGGCTGCAAAAATAATCTTCCGGCCAGGCGCCAGATCGTTTGTGTCATAGATCTTGTTTGCGTCGGTAATGCCCATCGTCTGCAAACGCTCCAGTACCTCCTCCTTCGGCGGTACCTTGTTCTTATCAACCCCAAGCTTTTCGTGATCAAATATCAATCTCGCCTGAATTTCACCGTTTAGACATTTCATCGCCGCGGCTGTGATCACTCCTTCAGGCGCGCCGCCGATTCCGACCAGGGCGTGAATGTTTGTACCCGCTACCGCAGCGGAGATACCTGCCGAAAGATCGCCGTCTCCGATCAAGCGAATCCGAGCGCCTGCTTCGCGCACATCGGCGATTAATTTCTTGTGCCTCGAACGATCCAGAACAATCACCGTGAGGTCTTCGACGTCGCGACCTAAACGGCGGGCGATATTCTTGAGATTATCTTTCACGGGTGCATCCAGATCTACTACGCCCCGCGAGGATGGACCAACAACAATCTTGTCCATGTAGATGTCGGGTGCATTCAGGAGTCCGCCACGTTCGGCCGCCGCCAACACGGCAATCGCGTTATTTGCGCCCACCGCGCAGAGGTTTGTACCTTCGAGCGGATCGACCGCGATGTCTACTTCGGGGCACGACTCCGCAATTTCTTCACCGGCGCCGAAGCCGCCTCCAACTTCTTCGCCAATGTAAAGCATTGGGGCTTCATCACGTTCGCCCTCGCCAATCACAATACGCCCGCGCATGGGAACCGTGTCCATCACTTCCCGCATTGCTTCAACCGCAACGTGGTCTGAATATTTGCGGTCTCCCTGGCCCATTGTGCGTGCAGCTGCTATTGCTGCAGATTCGCAAACGCGCAGGAAGTCCAGAGACAACTCGCGCTCAGTCTTTAGCTCATGGCCCATCTCTTCAGGTCTCCTGAACCGGAAATTGTTGCTCCAACAGCGTAAAGTGGTGGAGCGTTCGCAGTGTTAGAAGTGCGGGGGTCATACTAGCAGAGTGACGCTGTTGCACTCAATTCGGCATTAACGGACGATTACAGACCAAGCGCAGTAGCGCCGGATGCTTTGAGGCAACTTCACCTGCTAACCGTAGGCAGGTGTCTTTTCAATACGGAATGAATGAGAAGACAGTAGCGGCTGCTTGTCGCGATATTTTAGCTGGCTTTTTTCAGCTGACTGGATACGTATACTTGGCTCTAGTATCCGGCGCCACCGCGCTCGGTTCTGTAACGAACTTTGCAAGTTAAGTGGCCTCCGGCTGGAGGGCCGTGGTCCCAGTTATTAATATGCCAGTTCTGCGATACTTCACTGACCTACCGCCGTTAGCCCAGTTGTCTTGACTTGCCGTCCTGCCATCGTTGAGAATTTCGCTAATACATTCCCACAATGTCCAGCCGGTTGTGTCTGGCCCAGGAGGTTTATGTCAACTGCAACAACACAAAAACAAATCAATGAAGACAAGATGAATGAATTTTTAGGCAAAGTCGTTGGAGATTTTGGCGCTGCGTTGAGTTCCTCGTTGGTCTATATCGGCCAGAAATTGGGACTCTACAAAGCACTAGCCGCAAGTACCCCACTTACTCCGGCGGAGCTCGCGCAAAAGACATCAACGAACGAGAGATACGTGCGTGAGTGGCTTATCAATCAGGCGGCCAGCGGATACGTGAACTACGATGCTGCCTGTGGACAGTATTCGCTGCTTCCGGAACAGGCAGTGGCGCTTACCGACGAAACCAGTCCCTTTTATGTAGGTGGCGGTTTTTATGTGATTAAAGCGATGACCCATGCAGTTTCTCGGATCGAAGACGCATTCAAAAACGGCGGCGGCATGCTGTGGGGCGAACATGATCCGGATCTGTTTGTGGGCACGGAGCGATTCTTCCGTCCTGGATACGCGGCGCATTTGATTGCATCCTGGATTCCATCGCTGACCGGCATCGAAGAAGAACTGAAGGCTGGAGGAAAGGTTGCGGACATCGGATGTGGTCATGGTTCCTCAACAATCATAATGGCCCAGGCTTATCCCAATTCGCGTTTTTGGGGGTTCGATAATCACGAAAAATCGATCGAAACGGCCCGGGAACGTGCCCGGGATGCCGGCGTATCTGATCGCGTGACGTTTGAAATAGCAAATGCGAATGAATTTCCCGATCAACAATATGACCTAATCGCATTCTTTGATTGCCTGCACGACATGGGTGACCCAGTCGGCGCTTGCAAGCGCGCTGCTGAAGTGCTGGCCCCTGGTGGAAGCGCATTGATTGTTGAACCCATGGCGGGAAATACGGTTGAGGACAAACTTCAACATTATTGGCCGGACGTTTTCGGGAGCTTCGACGCTGTGTTGCACATCAAACTCATTGGCCTTGGATG
Source organism: Pyrinomonadaceae bacterium (assembly GCA_046262135.1). Taxonomy (GTDB): domain Bacteria; phylum Acidobacteriota; class Blastocatellia; order Pyrinomonadales; family Pyrinomonadaceae; genus PSRF01. The sequence goes on along the minus strand of JBHENH010000026.1, from coordinate 6,110 downwards.
GCCCAGCGCTCGGCGCCGTGGCGCCTGAATCAGCCATTCGCGAGGTTGTGCTTGCCGGTGGTTTCACAGAGTTTCGGCGCGCTACCGAAACGCCGTTCAATCGCATCTTTGAAGCGCGGAAGTAGGACAGACATGCTTGCCTGTTCCCACGGTAAAGTAGGAAGGGAATGAGCTCAGGGTCAGGAAGGGGGCATGCCCCCGCTTTTAATACTCATCTTGATGCGGCAGCGGGGGCAGGCCCCCCTCCTAACCTGTGAGACGTTTTGACTTGAAATTTAACCCTATAGTGCGAGGCTGTCTGTTTCAAATAGAGCAGGCGTGGGGTCTCCTGAGCCAACCCTGTCCCGTCGCAAGATTCCAACCAGAACCAAGCTAAATCTAATTCGCCACGCCCATCCCATCGTGTAACTCCGCGCTCTTCCATGGCGGCAAGGTTCGACGTGCGGGTTTCTCTTTTTTCAAACCAAGCGCCCAATCCGCTTGCATCAACGTGTGAATGTCACGCGTACCTTCGTAGATGATCGCCGCTTTGCAGTTTCGAAGATAGCGCTCTACCGGGTAGTCGTTTGAGTATCCGTTTGCGCCGTGAACTTCTATCGCCATTGATGCAGCTTTCTCGCTGCGCACGGTAGCCTGCCATTTCGCGAGACTCGTGGCTCGGGCATTCGGCTGACCTGTGTTCTTCAAGTAACCAGCGCGCAACCACAGCAGGTGAGCCATTTGGTAATCAGCCTCCATCTCCGCAATTTTCTGCTTGACGAGCTGATGATTTGCGATTTTGGTACCAAACGTTTCGCGCTCAAGAGCGTAAGCCACTGAGGCATCGCGGGAGGCCCGGATGACTCCAGTTGCCCCGGCGGCGACTGTGAATCTTCCCTGCTCCAGAGCAAACATGGCAATCTTGAATCCTTCACCTTCTTCGCCGACGAGATTCTCTTTGGGCACACGAGTATCCTGAAGCGAAAAATATCCCGTATTGCCGGCGCGGATACCCAATTTCCCGTGAATCGTTCCTGAAGTGAAACCTTTCATTCCACGCTCAATAATGAAACACGACATACCACTGTGATCACGCCGTCTCCGCTTCTCTTCATCGGTCCAGCAAAAGAAAAGAAAATTCTCGGCCGTATCAGCCAAACTGATCCACATCTTCTCGCCGTTAAGAACGTATTCATCACCTTCGCGACGTGCAGTGGAGCGTGAACCTACAACGTCTGATCCGGCTCCCGGTTCAGTCAGTCCATAGGTGGCCAGTTTTTCACCTTTCGCCTGCGGCACCAGATATTTTTTCTTCTGTTCTTCACTGCCCCAGGTTAGGAGCGTCAGCGAATTCAAACCAGTGTGGACCGACATCGCAACCCGGAGAAAAGTATCAACCGCCTCAAGTTCCTCGCACACCAAGCCGAGTGAGATGTAATCGAAGCCGGCGCCCCCATATTCCTCCGGAATGCAGACGCCGAGAAGGTTCAGCTCGGCCATCTTGTCAAATACGGCCCGTTCGAAGTGTTGCTTCTCGTCCCACTCCTTGATGTAGGGCGTCACCTCTTTTTGTGCAAACTCGCGCACAGTTTGGACCAGCGCCTTATGATCTTCGGTCAGCTCGAAGTCGATCATGGAATCTCTCTTTTAGACCAGTGTTTAATAACGACCGGACATCTTACTGGATCAATGTCCAGCGCCAAAAGCGGGGGCATGCCCCCTTCCCAACCTTGAGATTGTTTTAGTAGCGATACCGGCACTGGTTGAATGGTCATAAAGCTAAAAAGGTTGGGGCAAGTAGCGATATCTCAAGGTGAGGAAGCGGGCATGATCCCGCTCGTTCGTCATACACATCAGGGGCTGACCCTCAAAGCTTTGCTATACTTTGCCGTATGCCTAAGAAAACGAAATCGAACAGCATTAAGGTCGGTTTGATCCAGATGAGCTGCGATCAAAAGCCGGAAGCAAATCTCAAGAAGGCCATCTCTAGGATCGGGGACGCCGCAAAACGCGGCGCCCAAATTATTTGCCTGCAGGAACTTTTCCGCTCCCAATATTTTTGCCAAACCGAGGACATTGAACTCTTCAAATTGGCGGAGACGATTCCTGGCCCGACAACGGCTGATTTGAGCCAGGTTGCGCGGCAAAAAAAGGTCGTCATCGTAGCATCTCTTTTTGAAAAGCGGGCGGCCGGTGTTTATCACAACACCGCCGTCATCATTGACGCTTCTGGAAAAATTGCGGGCAAGTATCGCAAGATGCACATCCCGGACGACCCGCTCTACTACGAAAAATTCTATTTCACGCCCGGAGATCTTGGGTTCCAAACGCACGATACAGAATTCGGCAAGATCGGCGCATTGGTTTGCTGGGATCAATGGTTTCCCGAAGCCGCTCGTTTGACCGCCTTGAGTGGCTCACAATTCATCTTCTACCCGACAGCCATCGGATGGCTGCCGGACGAGAAAGAGGAAATGAATCAGGCACAGCACTCGGCATGGGAAACCATTCAACGCGCGCACGCCATCGCTAATGGCGTGTACGTGGTGGTCGTAAACCGAGTGGGCCAGGAAGGCAAACTCAACTTTTGGGGCCAGTCGTTCGTTGCCGATCCATTTGGACGGATTATCGGTAAAGCCTCAGCCGATAAAGAAGAGGTGCTTGTGGTTGATTGCGATATGAACATGATTGAAGAGACACGACAAAACTGGCCCTTCCTACGCGATCGCCGCATCGATTTCTACACGCCACTTTCAGCACGTTTTCTAGATACTCTTCCCGCCAAATAACCCCGCATGACCACGCCCGATCAACTCGGTTACTGCATGCCTGCGGAATGGTTGCGTCACACTGCAACATGGTTGTCATGGCCCAAGGACACGGAAACCTGGCCCGGCCGTGTGCCGCAGGTGCAGAATATTTTTCTCCGAATGATGGAGGCTCTCACGCCGACGGAGGCCGTGAACCTGCTGGTTGATGACGAAGAAACAGAGCGTGCGGTGCGCGCACGTTGCACATTCCCTACCGCCACAAATATTCGCTTTCATCGAATAACCACCGTCGACTCCTGGATCAGGGATTATGGTCCAAATTTTCTGAACGATGATCAGGGTCGTGTCGCATACAACGATTGGATATTTAATGCGTGGGGGAATAAGTACGAAGAGTTGAAGAAGGATGATTCAATTCCTGCGCGTTTGGAGAGTCTACTTAAAATGCCCCGGTTTGAACCCGGCATTGTGATGGAAGGTGGTTCAATCGAAGTAAACGGGGCCGGCTGCGTATTGACCACGGAGCAATGTCTTTTAAACCCAAATCGGAATCCTGGTTTGAGCAGGCAGGATCTTGAGCTTTATCTGAAGAACTATCTCGGTGTCAGTAAAGTTCTATGGCTTGGCGAAGGAATCGTGGGAGATGATACTGATGGACACATTGACGACATCGCTCGTTTTGTCAGGCCAACTGTGATTGTCTGCGCGGCCGAAGATGATCCGGCCGACGCCAACTATAAACTGCTGCAAGATAATCTGGCTCGATTGCGCGCCCTGACCGACGTTAACGGTCGCCCGTTCGAGATCATCACTTTACCTATGCCGGGCGTAGTCGGTGGTATAAGCACCGAAGCGCGCGCTCTGGACCGTCTACCCGCGAGTTACGCCAACTTCTACATCGCGAATGGCGTCGTCCTGGCTCCGGTCTTTGGGCATACTAATGATTCCCGGGCTGTAGAAACGCTCCAACGTCTACTCCCAGATCGTCGCGTGGTAGCCATCAACTGTGAACCGCTGGTATGGGGCATGGGAACGATTCATTGTGTAACCCAACAACAACCGGAAGGTTTAGCCGCGGATTAACGCGGATGACACGGATCTGAAAACCACCGCCGCAGCTTCAACAGTGCGGACATCTAGCTGAATTTCTATCAAATTCCTTTCTGCCTTTTTACTTTCTGATCCGCGTTTATCGGCGTTCATCCGCGGCTAAGGATTTCCTTGGCGGCCTTTCTTGCATCGTCCAGTGTACGCACGCGGCCGTCCAGCTGCATTTCATAAACTGCTCGTGTAATCTCCCCGACCTTTGGGCCAGGCGCCAGTCCCATCTCCAGCAGGTGGCGACCTAACAAGAGTGGGCCAGGTGGTTGCTGCTCAACTTCAAGCTCCTTGGCACGTTGAATAAACCATTCCTGCGCTTCTGAGTTGTACCACTTCTCGCGCGGCACCCACTCGGCGTTTCGTCCCAGCGAATCTGCTTTAGCAACGCGATAAAGCAGATGGAGCTCACATTTCCTCGCCAGCCTGCGAAAGGCGCCATCGCCAACTTGATCTCGCTTTTTATAGAACTCGCCCGGCTTCAGATGTTCGCGGACCAGCGCGATAACCTGTCCGCGAACGTCGTATCCATCAAGCGAATTAATGTTGAGCCGTTCCAGGAATTCTTTGGTCGGTAGCACGCCGGCCTCTTCATGACCGCGTGAGCGCCAGCGGCCTTCGAGAAACTCCGTCGTCGCCGGCTTGCCGAAATCATGGGCCAATGCTGCCAGCATTACCGTAGCCCGTTTCGCGTAAGGCAAGTCGTCGATCAATTCATGGGCGCGGTCCGTAACGAGTTGGGTATGTACAAACACATCGCCCTCCGGATGCCATTCCGGATCCTGCGGCACGTCGATTAATGCTTTGATTTCAGGAAATAGTTGGTCTATTACAGTCAGCTGGTTCAGCCAGTTCAACCCAAGTGACGGTTGGCTCGACTTGAGGAGAATCTTTTCAATTTCTCCCCAGACCCGCTCGGGCGGCAGATCTGATAAATGCATCCGACGGCAGAGCCCTAGTGTTTCCGGTTCAATGTCAAACTCAAAACGAGCGGCAAGTTCCGCTGCCCGCAACACTCGGAGGCTGTCTTCTGGAAACGTCTCAACTGAAACCGCTCGCAGCGTCTTGTTGCGAATGTCTTCCCGCCCCCCGAACGGGTCAATAATCTCCCTCGTTAAAGGATCTTCTAAGACGGCGTTAATTGTGAAATCTCGGCGTCGTGAAGCGTCTTCAAAGCTCATTGAGGGATCGCCTTCGATTACGAAAGCCCGGTGCCCAATACCAGACTTCCGTTCGCGCCGTGGCAAGGAGATGTCAAGATCGGAACCCAGCTTATAAACCGTGAACGCTTCCCCGACCACATTTACTGGCCCAAATTGATCGAGCAACGCGCGGAGGTTCGCCGCAGCCAAACCAAAGACTTCCAGATCCCAATCCTTCGGTTCTCTTGGTCGCGGCAGCAGGAGGTCGCGAACGCATCCGCCTACCAGCAAGGCTCTCCCGCCTGCATCATTGACCGCGCGCGCCAACGCCTTAACTTTTTCCGGGAGCTGGGACATGTAGTCCAATGTCCAACGTCCAATGTCCAATGTCAATAATGAAAGTCCAATGGCGACGGTCCGATGGCGAATGGCATTCGAGTAGTTCAGAGTACAACCTTTAGGTTGCTCTTGGAGGCATTCGTTGTTCGTTGGAAGCGTTCAAGGTAAAGCTTAGCGCCTGAACTATGTTGAAAGTCGCATTCAGGTTGTTGCTGGGGACACCACGCAAGCTAAAGTTTGTACTCTGAACTGCTAAGTGGCATTGGACGTTGGACGTTGGACTTTGGACTTATTCTTCCGGCGATTCCACGAGGATTTGAACGCCGCGCGTGGAAGGTAGGCAACTGATTATTTGAGCACGATCGATCTTTGTCATATCCGTACCGGCGGCGTGCCATAGCTTGACCCAGAAAGTCCGTGTTTCACCATGGATTGCAAAGGTCGAACCATCGTTCATCACGGCAACTGGCTCGGCCGTTGTGCCATCGCGTAGTTCCTCGAGTAGTTCAGGAACAAACGGCTTAAACTGATCAAACTGCACCAGTACATCGCGGTCTTCGATCTCCGCGGGCGGCAATTCAACCGGTTCGTTCGATTCAAGCAAGAGCCGCGTTTCCGTTTGCAGATTTCGTTTCTTTACTACAGGCATGAATCAATAAACCTCAGGTGCAAGGTCCAACGTCGAAGGTCCAATGTCCAATGTTTGTAGTGGACTGACGAAATGAGACAAACAGTTAAGCAAGTTTTGGCCGAGGCAAGGACCGCTCAAACTCGACGGGTG
>JBHENH010000025.1:11525-30998 GCA_046262135.1 Pyrinomonadaceae bacterium | reverse complement strand
CCTTTTAGGCCGCCGAGCTGAAAGCAACGGCGGCCAAATTTTTGAGTAAACCGAATCGTGTGATTGTGTAAAATTCAAATGGACTGCCATGAAACTAAGACTCGCCCCGGGCTTATCAATTAAGAAATCTCCAATCGAAGGAAAGGGTTGCTTTTCAGTGACCCACTTCGGGCCACGTCGAAAAATAGCCGAGTACACAGGGGAGAAGATCTCAAACGCCGAAGCTAATCGAAGAGCCAAGCGGCGGAAGTTGCGCATCTGCGCAATCACCATCGATTACGAAACTACCCTTCACTCCAACAAAAAAAGGTGCACCTGTGGAGCACCTTCCTGCCGCGGCACCATCAACAAGCCGTAGCTAGAGCCTTGGCAACGTGAAGCTGAATTTGGATCCGCGGCCGACCTCAGTATCGAGATCTACCGTCCCGCCATGCTGTTCGACCACCTCTCTCACAAAAGACAGGCCCAGACCCGTTGATTCTTCGTCTTTTTCTTGTCCTTCGCGTACTACGCGGTAAAACTTCTCCCAAACACGATCTTTCAACTCGGCGGGAATTCCGTATCCACGATCTTCGACGCACAGTCTTACGTTTTCCGCTTCAAGCGCTGTCGATACAGTTACCGTGGTCCGCTCCGGACTGTATTTAATGGCGTTGCTGACTAAGTTTTTCACTGCCTGGGTGATCATACTCTTATCGGCCGCCACGGGCGGCAACCTCTCCGTCGGCTGCTCAACCAGCCGGATACGCCGCTTCTTGGCAATCGGTTGGAGACTTATTACTGTTTCCTTTACGACTTCGTCTAGACGCAGAGGAATCTTCAACACCTCCTGGCGATCCTTCCGCTGTAGTTTCGTCACGGCCAGAAAGGTGTCGATCATCCGCGATAGCCGCTGGGACTCGTTAGCAATAATGGTTACAAACTCCTTGGCCTGTTCGGGGAGATCGTCGTCCGCAGTCAGCAACTCGGCAAAGCCATTGATGCTTGTCAACGGGGTACGCAGTTCATGTGACATCAATGAAATCATGTCACTCTTCAACTGCTCATATTCCTTAATTCCAGTAACGTCCTTGACTACGAGTGCCAGGCAAAGCGGCTGAGGCGCGCTGTTGGTTGCACTCGAATGGTCAAGAACCAATGAGATTCGCAAGCTATAGGTCTCATTGCGTTCAGCAAAATGAAGCTCACGTTCGTAAGGCGCGCCCGTTTGCAAAACACGTCTGACGGCTATAACAGGCTCGTCAAAAACGTCGGTGCGAAAACGATTCAGTAAATCAAAGAAGCTAAGCGTGGGCGCTGGCTCGCCGGTTAATCCCGCCAGCGTCACAAGCGATTTGTTAACGAAAGCAATTCTTCCGTCCAGGTAGCCAAGCGCTACTCCATCGCCAATTTCTGAAAGCGCATTGACACCGACGCTCTGTTCCAACAAAGCTCCGTTGAGAACATACAGCGACTCTAGCTTGTGCTGAGAGGCACGCGCGGAAAAGAAGCCCAGCGGGCTACCCTCATTAGCAGCTTTGTGTGCCTCTTCTCTTTGTAGATTGCGAGCCATCTGTCCGCCAACCGCTACTAGCAGAGCTCGATCCTCATCATCGAATTCCTGAGTAATGCGAAGCAATAGCGCTCCGACAGTGCGATCTTCATGTCGCAAAGGTAGCGCGATGTTAGTAGAAGAATCCTGCGACTTGACCTTTTCTACTATGATGTCGCCAGCTGCCATCGCTCGTTCGCACAGACCAACTCCCTCGCGCCATGCTGAGTTTCTGCCAATGTCAAGCGAACTCCCCTGGGCCGCCCGCAGACGTGCGGATGAAACAAGGTGACCGCAGTTGTCTCTCCTAAAAACAACTGCTTCATTCGGAGAGAGGACTGTATCAAGCAGTTTTAAGCCGCTGAGCAATCTATGTTCTGCGTTTCCGGTCTGCGGCGATTCCAACCTTCCTGACGCTTCGAGCAACTTTCCAGACAACTCCATCTCTTGCTTTCGGAGCCGCCTTATTTGCATAGCAATCGCCGAGAAGAACGCGGCAAGAGCTATTGGAATGAACAGAATATCGATACCGAAAAACCATGATGCGAACAGGCTGAGCAGCGCGAACGCAAGAAAGGCTCCGCTTAGATGTGAAAACGAGCGGCGTCCGCCGAAACGCCCTACGTCAAGCGCGACCACAAATGATCCAACAAATATAAGCCCGGCCGCTAATTGAAATGTTGGAACCTTCAGGACAATTGTGGCGTTCCTCGGCAGCCAAATGAACGCATTTTGCAGAGAAGTCAAAAGGCCGGCGAACCACAGACCAACGCTCAAGGCTGTCGCAACGAGGGCGACAACGACAGAAATCAATACGGTTCTGGAAAAAGAAGAATTGGACAATTGAATGGAATTGAAACTTAAGGTTGGTTCTGAAGGCTTTGGCGGGGTCGCTAAAGCAGGACAAATTATACACTGCAGGCCTTATCTATTCTACAGAAAAAAGCCCACCGGACTGCGATATCTATTACCTTAGCGAAGTTATTGCATTCAATAAGTCGGCTTCTTCAGTCGCGTCGACAGTTCTCAAGTCCAGCAAAACGCAGCCCCCGGCGATGCGCGCAATTACCGGCGGCGAGGATTGTCGGAGTCTGAGGTCAACCTCATCGGCACTCAGGCTTGTGTGATTGAGCGCGATAAGGGCGGTTTGGGGATGCGTATTTGGGCCAGAACCGCCGCCGATGGCGGATTCACCCGCGACGATTGTTGCTCTAATTCCATTAGTATTCGCGGTTGCCTGTTGCTGAATAAAATTGACCGCCCTCGTTTCGATGACGTCTCGTGTCAGTGTCAGCATTCGCAACGCAGGTATCTCTTTAATTGCGCCTCGCCGATGCGCGTCGAGCGTCGCCTCGAGCGCCGCGAGGCATAGCTTATCAACGCGCAACGCACGATAAAGAGAATGCTTCCGTAGCCGATCGATGATGTCGCGCCGCCCCACAATCAACCCCGCCTGATTGGCCCCCAACAATTTGTCGCCGCTGAACGAGATTACATCTGCTCCGGCTATAATCGATTCACTTATTATCGGTTCATCAACTAATCCGTACTCGCTCAAATTATTTAACACGCCGGAGCCAGCGTCTTCATACAGCCGTAATCCGGATTCATGAGCGAGCGATGCTAATTGGGCAAGCTGGGGCGCGGCGGTGAATCCAATAATGCGGTAATTCGACGGATGCACCCGCATAATCAGACGCGTCGCGTCATTGATTGCTTGTTTATAGTCATCAATGCGCGTCCGGTTCGTCGAGCCAACCTCGACCATGCGAGTGCCTGAGTTCGCCATTACATCGGGTACCCTGAAATCCCCTCCGATTTCAACAAGCTCGCCTCGCGACACAATTGTCTCCCCGTCACGAGCCAGCACAGTCAGAATTAGTAAAGCTGCTGAAGCACAATTATTGACAATAAGAGCGGCCTCCGCTCCCGTTAGTTGGGTGAGAAGGCTTTCTGCATGGGATCCTCGCCCACCGCGGGAACCCGTAATCGGGTTATATTCCAGCGTGCAATATCCAGCTGCCTGCTCAGCTAAGGCATCACGAGCGGCTTGCGACAATGGCGCGCGACCTAAGTTAGTATGCAGAATCACACCCGTAGCGTTGATCACGCGCCGCATTGGGGAAAGGGCTTCGAGCCGGTACAGGTTAAGAACTTTCTGGACAGATTGGACCAGGAGGGCATCTTTTGTAGGGTCACTCGTACGTTCCGACTGCACATCTACCCGAATTTCCTCGATCACGGCCCGAGCAATCGCCGTGAGTCGCTGGATTCCAATGGAGCCTCTTAGCGCCGCAACTTCCTCGGTACGAAGTAGCTGATCCACGGAGGGAATGGCGCGCAACGTGGCGGTCCCTTGAGCAGGTAGATTAGACATAACAATCGTCAGGTGCGATGAGGTTTAGAATAACGGCTCTTGAGCAAGCCCGCAAACAGGAAGTTTGGTCGTATTCACCTATTTCGTCAGTATTCGTCCGTATTTGAGTTATATGTTGACATCGAGCTTTTGAAACACCTAGACTCGGTTTAACCGCGTCTTAGGACGCCTAACCCGCCTTTTCCCGCCTTCCAAGGAGATCTACCAGTGGCAATAAGAGACAATAAGCTTTCCCGATCTAAGCTGCGATCCAAGGAGAAGAACAACAGCAAGTTCATTGTGGATTATGAGCCGACTGTGGATGATCAGTTAACCCGACTGGAAGATGACATCCGCCGTTTGAAGATCGAGTTTGATATATTTTTTAACGGCGCTTCAAAACGACCCCCTTACGATACCAAGGGGCGTGTTGAAACGATTATGAAGCGGCTCGGGGACGATCGCAGTTTAAGCTACGCACAACGCTATCGCTTAACTTCATTGGCTACGCGCTACAACGCATTCCGTGATCTTTGGAGGCGCACAATGCAGGGTCGCGAAGAGGGCCGAGACGCGATGGCTACGGCGAGAGTGACTGCGAAGGAACAAGCAGCAGCGGAATTTAAGAAAACAAACGTCGTCTGTGATGATGCTCATAAAGACGTGGAGTTGGTAAAGAATCTTTACAGTGCACTCATGGAAGCAAAGAAAGTTTGCGGAGAGCCGGTCGAAGGTTTTTCTTTTCCGCGATTTCATCGGCTCATAGCCTCCCAGGCGGATGGTCTAAAAGAGCGACTAGGCTGCAAGCGAGTTTCCTTTACCATAGACGTGGAGGGTGGGCACGTCAGTTTCAAAGCCAAAGGCGACCGCGGTTGAATTGATAAGGATCAGAAAATAAAAAAGGCAACCCGTTTTGGTTGCCTTTTTTGTTGTGCGCTACCGGACCGGAAGACCGGAAGCAGTCAGTGGCGTTGCCAAAGCAAGCCGGGGAGACCTACACCTTCATCACATTTTCTGCCTGTGGTCCTTTCGGGCCCTGCGTAACTTCGAACTCAACTTCCTGACCCTCTTCAAGGGTCTTGAAGCCGTCGCCCTGGATGGCACTATAGTGAACGAAGATGTCTGAAGAGCCTGGCTGTTCGATGAAACCATAGCCCTTCGAATTGTTAAACCACTTGACCTTACCGGTTATTCTAGACATAACAACGAATCCTCCTAACGATTCGGTAAAACGGGGGCGAGAGCTTTAGAGCTTTCGCGCGACCTGGGTTAATGCTTGTGAGCCGCCGCGCTTTCTATGGGGCGCTTTCGGAAACACAACCAACAAAAAATGCATGGTGAACACGCTTGCGCGCATTTCATCATGCATACTGACGGGGAAAACCAGAGAACACATCGTGGTAAAGCTTGGAAGCAAAAACTTAGGGCCAATTTCGGAGACTCTCACACTAGCGAGGGCGCATACTAAGCGAAAGCAAATTCGCCTGTCAAGCCCAAAAAGCACCAAAAACGCAGGCAGCAAAAGCCTATTTTGGCCGCGCAGTGGGCCTCTTAATGTCCAATTCCTTCAGAATATGACCGGCATTTGCAAACTTCTCGGTTAGAAACAGCACATAGCGAATGTCCACCGCGATTGCACGTCCCTTATCGTGGTTATAGAAGAAGTCGTTACCCAGCCCTTCGTAATTACCATCGAAAACGATTCCTACTTGCTCACCCTTTCCATTCATAATCGGACTCCCTGAATTGCCCCCGATAATATCGGCGTCCGAAAGAAAATCCACTGGCAGGCTTCTAGAGGCAGGAAGAGCATATTGCCCAAATTCGTGAGCGCGGTAAAGCTGCTTGAGTTTTTCGGGTACGTCAAACGGTTCGCGTCCAGTATCTTTTTCAACTACGCCGGCGAGAGTGGTGAAAGGCGAATAGGTGATTGCCTCACGGGGCACGTACCCTTTAACAGCGCCATAGCTAAATCGCAAGGTGCGGTTGGCGTCGGGATAGTAACTTGTCCGGCTTGCCGGCGATCCGCTTGTAGACACGGCGTTGGTTTGACGCATCTCGTTCATACCCTCAAGCAACAACGGCCGAAGTCGAGCCACTGTGGTGTTGAATGCTTGTTGGCGCGGTTGTAGACGTTGGACCTCGCCGAGCAGTTCAACAGCAAATTCGATCAGGGGTTCGCGCAGTTCGCGTAGTTGGCTCGCCGATAGATCGAAGAGACTCGAGATGCTTTCCATTGTGGAGTAGCGCTTGGAATCTACGACCTCGCGTGCAAAATCTTCTTCCGCGCGCCGGCGCTCTTCACCTTGAAGTTTTCCAAAGCGTTTTTCTACGAAGTCAATTTTTTGTCCCGGTGGGAGCTCGTCAGCTTTATTCAGCAGGTAAGCAAGTAATTCCCGTTCGGCAGTAGCGTTCCGCGTTGCGAGAACAGGACCAAGCTGGGCCCGCAGCCTTTGGATTCCTTGTGCGCCAAGAGCCGGATTGCGTTCTCCTTCAGGTTTCTCTTTGTCGGCCGCTGCGCGCTCAGCGAAAGATGCAATGGCAATTAGGTCACTGGTTGCGAATAACTGTTGAATTAATAGATCGCGCTGGGCTGTTGCCGCGAACACTTGATACGCCTTTTCCAAACTTGGCAGAACCTCCCCATACTTCGCCGACCGTGCCGCGTCCGCGTTGACCCACCGCATGAAGACGCGTTCTTCCGTTTGCTTAGTGGCAACAAGGTTTGCGCGACGCATTGAAATAACGGACCCTTCAAGATTCTTAAGTTCATTGCTCAAACTGAAAATCGAACTCTGCAGTCTAACGCGCAGAGCGGGGTTATTTTTGCCGGCCTCTTTCAGTCTTTCGATTTGATATCGGAAAATATCAATCTGGAAGGGCATGTATATGTCCTGGTTGTACGCCACGGAATAGCTTTCACGATAACGGCGGGTGGTGCCTGGATAACCCATCACCATCATAAAGTCGCCTTCTTTGACACCTGCGATTGAAAGTGAAAGGAATTTTCTGGGCCGATAAGGTACGTTGTTGGGCGAAAAATCTGCGGGTTTTCCATCCGGCCCAACATAGGCGCGCATGAATGCGAAATCGCCGCAGTGTCTGGGCCATTCAAAATTGTCCGGGTCCCCGCCAAAAAATCCTATGGATTTTGGTGGCGCATAAACAATTCGCACATCGCGTAGCACCAGATACGTAAATTTGTAATAGAAGAGCCCTTCGTTCATTGGGATGACGCGTACTTGTATTCCATCTGCGGGTCGGGAACCCGCTGCCTCGATTGAGCGAATCCGACTTTGAATGGTCGCAGAGCGTTCCGGGGACAGGGTCGCTCCATTGCCTCCTGCCGTCACTTCTGCAGTGACGTCTTTCAAATCCTGCGTAATCGTTACGGTGTAGCCTTGAGCTTGCAGTTCGGAGTCACGTGAAGTTGCCGTATAGCCGTCTTCTGCATAATTTCGCGACGTATTTGATGCTGCTACGAGCGCATCAAAAGAGACGTGATGATTCGTCAGAAGAAGTCCGTTAGATGAAACAAATTCACCGGTACCTCCTCCCACAATCACGATTGCATCTTTGATGCTCACTCCATTGGGATTGTAGATTGCGGAAGTCGGGATCATGAGGCCCCGTTTCTTCAAACGCTCCGCGGGAATCCGGTTTATAGTATCGGGCAGAAACATGCCCTCATCGGCCAGAACGCTGATACGCACACAGGCCAACACCAGCAAAAACAGAAGCGAGACCGTTGTTCCCCTCGAGAGTCTAGACCGCATACTCTTCTTTCCTTATGATCTGGTTTGAATTAAAGGTGGTGAAGAATACTAGCAGCGAACCCGCTGAACCAGAAGTTGCTCGGCAAGACTCTCCAATAAAAAAGACCCGGAATGTCCGGGTCTTTTTCGTATCCGTATTTTACCGCCAATTAATGATTCGAGTGATTGCTACTATCCAGCAGATATTGCAACGGATTGACCGGCTCATCATTGATTCGTACTTCGTAATGCAAGTGAGGTCCTGTGGAACGCCCGGTAGAACCTACTCTGCCAATAAATTGACCCCTCGCTACGGTACTACCCTGGGCGACATCGACGTGAGACAAGTGCCCGTAGCGCGTTGTCAGACCTCCACCGTGGTCGATTACTACTAATTGACCATATCCGTTTTGCCAACCTACGAAAGTGACTGACCCACTCGCCCCCGCAACCACCGGTTCGCCCCAGGGGGCGTCAATGTCTTGACCCGAGTGGAACTCGTACGAACTTCCACCGAATGGATTTCGACGACCGCCGAAACCGCTTTCAAGTTTTCCGACCACTGGCCAGATCGACGGAGTATAGCCACGTGCACGCAAAACGTTTTCATACGAACGAATATCTCGTTCGAGCTGATTCATCTTATGTTCGAGCGCCGCTAAGCTCTCGCTGTCGAGAGGCAACGAGGGTCCACCCGTCCCTGGCAAGGTACGCACCTCGCTGACGACTCCCGATTTTTCAGCAAGTTTTCGCGATGTGTGCTCGACCGCGTCCACTCGGTTGCTGAGTTGATTCAACTCCTGCCTCTGCTGTTCGTTTTCGGCACGCAGGCGTTGGTTTTCGACAGCGGTGCGGAAGTGTTCCGCTTGTTGGGTCAAACCGTATAGGCCATAAATTGAACCACAGATCATCGCCCCCAAAAGGAACGCGAGATTTCTTAATGACTTTCGTTGAACACAAAAGCGACGAATCGCGGAATCGGAGGGGGATGTGTGGGCAATTACGAAAGCGTAAAAACGGTCGTCTCTGGCCATTTTTTTGTCTCCCATCGCATCATTCGTTAAGAGGGAACGCTGACGCGACTGAAAATGGCACAGCTCCAAAAGGCGCTTGTGCGAAGGAACTACTTTACGAGGCTATTTTTTGTGACCTGCTTGAAGATTGCAGCGGACGAATAAAACCTCAAAAACTTGAGGTGCAATCCTCTTCGGACGGTGCTGCAAAGCGGCTTGACCCTATCATACGACGAAAGTCATTGCAACCGCATAAACAATGAACTGTTTACAAATCCTGGACTTCGTGGCGCCGGCGGGATCGATCTCGCAGAATGGAAAAAACGATCATGACAATTACTGCGATGAATATCGCGAGGATGGCGAACTTAATTGCGACTAACAAAAAACCACCAAGGGTAATGATTTGACCGAGCATTGCGATCACAAGAAGTATGAGAGCGGAAATAACACTGAACGATTTGAGAAGGAATGTCATCGTTGAAATCCTGAGTATCCTAAACTTAAGAGCTTCGCTTGAAAGGAATGGTCTCCATGTCCCTTCGACTTAACTGAGTTGTTTCGCCAGATCGGAACCGTGATGATTCAACTACATTGCCCGGTACAACTGACGGAGGCGGCCTTCGTGAATCGAAGCGGACAACTCTACTATTCGAGCTGGGACGCCGCACGTAATCGAACAGCATGTATGCGCCCAGGGCCACGAGTGCAACCGGCAGTAACTGTCGAACAGGAAGCTGTACACCCAGAAGAGTGTGAAGCAAAAATAGCGTTCCAATCACTATGAGAGTTATGCCCCACGCAAAGGGATTCCCGTAAAGCCGGCGAGCAATAACATCCTCTTCCGTATCTGGCGTTAGGCCCGCACGCATGAGTTGCGCCGTCCGGCACGCGTCAACCGCAGCGAAGAGCCAGGTGCCAAGTACACCCAAAATGAAAAAGTGGACGCCTTGGGTAAGCACAGCCATTTGGAAGAAGCTGGCAAAGATTGCGAAGTGGACAATCGCCTTAGCCGTTTGTCCGTTGTATGCGGCGCCCAATCCAGGAACAAAGGACAGCAGAGTTGCTACGAATGGTGAGCTGTTGCGATAGCTAACAGGAGAAGCAGAGGCTTGCGACTGCTGGCGAAGAAGCTCCACACCAGCAACAATGCAGTCCTGGCAGAACGGGAATCCACGTATACGATGGTCACAGGCCGAACACAGCCGCCGCGCGCATTGATTACATTGAACGACGGCTGGGTTTTTCGGATGGTAAGTGCAATACAACATGACTGTCCCACGTTCCGCAATACTATGGTTTGTTCTGCCGATTTTTGGCAGGAGCGCCATTCTGTTTCTGTGGTTGTTTCGGCTGACCGCTGCCTTGGTTCGGTTGTGCAGCGGGTAGATTCGACGCAGGTTGCGCGCCTACAAGTTGCTTCAGACCTTTTGTGATCTCCTTTATTCCACCGTTCGAGCCCGCCGAGTAACTCTGTTCTGCCAAACGAAGACTCGCGGTATAGACCCCGCTGATAGAGCCATCTGCCGATACAGTGTTCGTCAGAACAAAAACCGCAACGAGCAGCATGGTAGCTACCGTAGCTAGCTGTGGAGAGACAATCGGATCAAGCCAAACTCTTAACCAGGAGGCTACTCTGGAACCCAGAGAAGCTTTGATTTGCTCAGACAGTTGCGTACCCAACGTCGCTTGTAAAATTCTTTCATTGAGTCCCGCAGGTATTGGTTTCTCTTCAGAGAGATAGACGTAGCAAGTACCGATCGCCCGCACCACTTCACCGGGAAGCTCGGTGCAACGCTCGCAAAGAACAGCATGACGCCTCCATCGGTGATAAAGCGAAGCAGGAAGGAAGCCGTCCAGATAATCGGTTAAGTATTCTTCGAAATCTTCGCACGTCATAGCCGTTTCCGGCATCGTGCTTAACAGTATTCGTGCCTCCAACTCCGGCGGAGGTTCCAGAGCGTTTGCTACTTGGCAAGCCTGCACTGTGTTTCTTACTTCAGATAGCGTGTCGTGGCACACGGGGCAACGTAGAGCATGCTCAGCAAAAGCCTTATGCACTTCCGGCTCAAGCGCTCCGTCGAGATAATCCGTCAACCCGTTTTCAAAATCGTTGCAAAGCATTTTACGTTTGTCTTTCCGCCCCTTGGTTTCCGACTACCTATCTTGCGTCCCCCGCAGGCGCCACTTTCTCTTTATCAAGTTTCACTCGCAGCCAACACTTTCATTCTCCGTAAGATTTTGGCTAACTCAATTCTCCCTCGATTAATTCGAGACTTCACGGTACCTTCCGGTATCTCTAAAAGATCAACGATTTCCTGGTAGCTTAGTTCCTCGATATCTCGAAGAATTACGCAGGTTCGTAGGTCGTGTGAGAGTTTGTCGATCCCGGCCTGAACCTGGGCGCCCAATTCACGCCGTTCCATCTCCTGATGCACCGACCGAGAGGCTGTGTGCAGATGGTACGTGTGATCGGCAAGATCGTCGGCCTGATGGTCGTGCGGGGTCCGCTGCCGCTTCCGATAGTCATCTATGATTAGATTCCGAGCTAACCTCATCAGCCAATTCTGCAAATCGCCCTGCTTAGCGTCGTACTGATCCAAAGAGCGATAAACCCTGATGAAAACTTCCTGAGTCAGATCTTCCGCAGTGTCGGTTCGCGAAGTGAAGCGGTAAGCCAGGTTATAGATTCTTCTGGAGTAGCTATGAACAATTTCTTCCCACGCCGCGCCGTCTCCCGCGCGACACCTGCGAACCAATTCGGCTCCTTCGTTGGCAGCCAAAGCTCTTGCAGCCCCCACTTTTCGATTCACCGCCTGCCGTTTAGCGTTATTGCCCGACCTACCAGAAATCTTAGTCAGGCGGAATTACGATTCGGCCCGCCGGAAAGTTCCCGCAAAGCCGCCGTCTGCGAGTTTCCGGAGACTGTTACATTGCCACAGGAAATCCTAATGATCCCCATTCTTGCTCACTATGATGAACTGTAGTAGCCTTCCGCAGCGGCCCAATATCTTGTGGTTCTGATTCCTTGTCAAGTCAGGCCGTCAATCAATTCTTGAAAACCATTACGCGCAAATACGTTGAGTTTGGGTCGCTATGCCTGCTTGCTTTGGGCATTCTATGGTGGTTTGGAAGGAAGCTGGACTGGACGGAGGTTCGCCAGGCCGTCGGTCACGCGAATCCTTATCTACTTGCGCTGGCTGTAATTATAATCTCACTCGCCTACCTCCTTCGTGCAGCTCGTTGGGGCGCTCTGCTTGCCCCACTTTCTCCGGCTAGCCTAAGAAATCTCTTCATCGCCACCACAGTTGGTTTCGGTGCTGTGTTCTTGTTGGGCCGAACGGGTGAAGTTGTGCGGCCAGTTGTATTGCCTCTGCGCGATCCAAAAATTCGCGCTACTGCATCGTTTGTCACCATTATGGTGGAACGGCTTTACGACATGATCGCCGTTGTCGTTCTGTTTGCCGCCAATCTCCTCTGGTTTACGCCCCCGACGAATGTTGCCGTGGAGTTTGGTCGCGTGCGTGTGGTGGGGATCGTGCTATTGCTTCTCGCGTTAGCCGGAGTATTTGGACTTACGCTGTTTCGCAAGAAGTCTCATGGGGCTATCAACTGGGTGCGGACCACACTTGAGGGCCGTCGCTTCATACCTGTGCGGTTAACGCGTGCTGTTGTAAGTATTCTCGAACAATTGGCGAGAGCGTTGCGAGTATTGGTGAATGCACGTGAATTGGCGGTCACAGTCGGCTGGACGGCAATGCTCTGGATTGGTATTGCCCTGGCAAATATGCTGGTGCTGCGCGCATTCGGACTTCCTTTTGGTATGACCGAAACGGTGTTTGTGCTTGGATGGTCGCTTGTGGGTTCATTGGTTCCAACTCCCGGCGGCGCGGCGGGTGCTTTTCACGCCGCCACCGCCGCGGGACTAATATTTCTTGGCGTGACACGAGACACGGCGGCGGCAATTTCGATCGTTATGCACGTTATAGATTTTGGTCCGGCTCTTATTTTTGGAGTCTTCTATTTAGTCAAGGGCGACATCAACCTCTCTCGCCTGCGTTCAATGACGTCGTCTGAGGCAGTGGAACACGCAGTTGAAGATGAAGCCATTCTACCTGATGAGGTCTTCGGCCCGAGTCAACTGAAGACGGCAGCTGCCGGCGATTTTGTCGGTCGTTCGCGGAATTAAATCCGTAACTGAGGTCTAAAACGATGAAGTGCCCGTTCTGTGGTTACCTGGAAGACAAGGTTGTCGATTCGAGGGAATCTCGCGAGGGCGAAGCCATTCGCCGTCGCCGAGAATGTTTGAGGTGCGAACGTAGGTTCACATCCTACGAGCGGATCGACGAGATTCCGTACATGGCGATAAAGAAAGACGGACGACGTGAGCCGTTCGATCGCAATAAGGTGATGGCGGGACTGTTACGTGCCTGCGAAAAGCGACCGGTGCCGTCTTCAAAGCTCGATTCGATTGTAAATGCGATAGAAAAATATGTTCAGGAGTCATCCGAACGTGAACGGCCTACGAGCAAGATAGGCGAAATGATCATGCGCCGTCTGAAAGAACTCGATAAAGTCGCATACGTTCGGTTCGCTTCGGTGTATCTTGAATTCGAAGACGTTTCGGAATTTATGACCGAGCTAAAACAACTGGTTCGGACTCGTTCCGGTAATATGACCGGCCGGAAGAGTTAACAATGCTAATCGTGTGCTCATGAAGAACTGCGGGCAAAGGATCCTTCAATGATCAAACCCGTCCGCGCAACAGGTCTGGAGCGGCTCGAATTGCACCGTCTACGCGATCGCGTGGGAAGATTATTTTCCGCTTTACAAGAAGCTACTGAGGCTGAGGATCCTTTAGCTTCGGGAGCATGGGCGCCTCCCGTTGACCTATGTGAAACTGCAGACGCGATCGTACTTCACGTGGAACTGCCAGGCGTATCCGGTCATGAGATCAAGATTGGCGCCACCAACACGCAGTTAAGAATATGGGGCGAAAAAAAGAGGCGTGCTGTTCGGAATAAGATTCTGTCGCATCTTTGTTCTGAGCGAAGTTACGGAAGGTTTAGTCGTATCGTACCGCTTCGCTGGACAATCAGCGTGCAGGACGGTACCGCCGAATTAGCCAACGGCATGCTCACGATCCATCTGCCGAAGATTGATGACCGGAGGGGCGTAGAATTCAAGATCATAGTTAGAGAGGTCAGCCCGTAAGGGACTAGCGGGATAAGTCGGCCCTGCGGAGTTTTGAATAGGAAACATTAATAATCAATTATGGCCATAGTTAAAGATGCGGAACTAACCGGCGACGTAGAAGTCACAGATAGCGCGCAGGAACTGCAGATCCCCAATGACCTGCCCGTTTTGCCTCTTCGTGACATCGTTATCTATCCCTTCATGATCGTGCCTCTTTTTGTGTCGCGCGAAAAATCCATTCGAGCGGTAGATGAATCCCTGGGCGAGAATCGAATGATTCTGCTCGCGTCGCAAAGAGACCTCGATAAAGAAGAACCCACTGCGGAAGATCTCTATAAGGTCGGAACAGCCGCAGTGATCATGCGCATGTTGAAGCTACCGGATGGCCGGATACGCATCCTTGTGCAGGGACTTTCTCGAGCTGAAATCGAGTCGGTCGACACGACGGGACCGTACATCCGCGCGCGCGTGCATGTCCTGCAGGAGACATTGCCTCCCGAAAGATCGCTGGAGGTCGAAGCGCTGGTAAGGAACGTCCGGGCTTCCATGGAAAAAGCGATCAATCTTGGGAAAAACATTTCACCAGAGGTGATGGCTATCATCACAAACCTGGACGACGCCGGACGGTTAGCGGATCTTTCTGCGTCTAATCTTGAGCTTAAAGTAGAGGACGCGCAATCAGTGCTGGATATTGCCGACACCACCGCAAGATTGCGGCGCGTAAACGAACTGCTCAATAAAGAGATCGAAGTACTAACCGTTCAGCAGGAGATCAATACCCAGGCGCGAGCGGATATTGATCGTTCGCAACGTGAGTTTTATTTGCGCCAGCAAATGAAAGCCATTCAGGGCGAGCTGGGCGAAGGAAATGAGCTAGCCGAAGAAGTTGCGCAATTCAGGGAAAAAATTGAAAGCTCCAACATGCCGAAAGCCGCTGAAGATGAGGCGTTGCGGCAGTTGAAAAAACTGGAACGAATGCATCCCGATGCTGCCGAAACAGCGACCCTGCGAAACTGGATGGAAATCATGACCGACCTTCCCTGGTCCAAGGCTTCGGTCGACAATCTGGATCTGCAAAAGGCCGAACGCATATTGAATGAAGATCACTATGGTTTGGAAAAAGTGAAGGACCGAATACTTGAAGCTCTGGCAGTGCGAAAGTTGAAGGAAAAACCGAAGGGGCCAATCCTTTGTCTTGTCGGCCCGCCAGGAGTAGGTAAAACGTCCCTGGGACGATCGATCGCGCGTGCGCTCGACCGGAAGTTTATGCGGCTATCGCTTGGTGGCGTTCACGACGAGGCGGAGATTCGAGGCCATCGAAGAACTTATGTCGGGGCAATGCCGGGCCGGGTTATTCAGGCCCTTCAACAAGCGGGTACTAATAATCCTCTAATAATGCTGGATGAGATCGACAAAGTCGGAGCGGATTTTCGCGGTGATCCCTCGTCAGCTTTACTTGAAGTGCTGGATCCTGAGCAGAACAACACCTTCCGAGACAACTACCTGGGTGTAACTTTTGATTTGTCCAACGTGATCTTCATGACGACGGCGAATATCCTGGACACTATCCAGCCTCCGCTGCGCGACCGCATGGAGGTAATTCGTCTTGCCGGATACACAGAAGAAGAAAAGCGTGAGATTGCCCGACGACATCTCATGCCAAAGCAGATGGAAGAAAACGGTATCACGGCGAAAGACGTGCACATTTCCAAGACTGCCTTGACCGCTATTATTCAACAGTACACACAGGAAGCAGGGCTCAGGCAGTTAGAGCGAGAGATTGGACGTATTTGTCGCAAACTTGCCCGGCGGATAGCTGAGGGTCAGAAAGGTTCCGTAAGCGTAACGTTAAAGAACCTGCATGAATTTCTGGGCGCCCCTAAAATAATTCCCGAGGAGGTTCTGAAGAAGGATCAAATTGGCGTAGCCACTGGTCTGGCATGGACGGCCGTGGGAGGGGACGTGCTTTTTATTGAGGCGCTTCGAATGAAGGGCAAGGGCAACCTCGTACTAACTGGTCAACTCGGCGAGGTAATGCGCGAGTCCGCCCAGGCAGCGTATTCATATGCGAAGTCGCGTGCACAGGAGTTGGAGATTGACGAGGACGATTTCAGTAATTACGACCTCCATATCCACATTCCCGAGGGTGCGATTCCTAAGGATGGTCCTTCGGCAGGTATTACTTTAGCGGCGGCGATGGTTTCTGCTCTTTCGTTGCGGGCAGTGCGCAAGGATGTTGCGATGACTGGCGAGATTACGTTACGTGGGAATGTGCTTCCGGTGGGAGGGGTTAAGGAAAAGGTCTTGGCGGCAAGGCGCGCACGCGTCTCGACGATCATTCTGCCCCAGCAAAACCGTCGCGACCTGGATGAAATTCCCAAAGAACTTTTCAAGGACATTCGATTCGTGTTCGTTGACAACATGCGGCAAGTCTTTCGTGAGGCGCTAAAAGAGAAGGTTGTGCCACCAACTTCCTCCAGTACGAGACCGCAGCGGGTACCTCAGGCTGCTTCGCCACGAACTGTTTGACCTGTGAAAAACTGAGCCTGATGTACGTCTAACGGCACAACCCAACGCTACCAAAAGGCATCTATCATTGGCAGCTTATTTAGTGGAAAAGTTCACGATTTTGCCGTCTTTTTAAGTTGTGGTTAGTTTGACACTCCGGAAAACCGTGTGATAACCTCCGGACTGACTTTGGCTTCGAAAAGAAGCATTTTCGGGTGGTCCTGCCCGCTATCTCAGGAGCCCAAACCTCGCAAATTTTGGATACCTACTTTGCAGTAGAGACCCCTGACGAGATTGGTGTGAAAACCTTGACGAAAGTGACCGAAGGAGAACGATTATTGATGAGAACGAGCTTCCCTACCTTAATAGCGCGATTAACGCTGTTTATGGTGCTCGTAGTACCTGCTACCAGTGTCTTTGGACAGATTCCAGCCGGTTCGTCTGCACGCTCTATTCCCACTGAAGTGGAGAAAAGCGATGTTTTAGTTTCCGACGTTATGTCGAGGGCCGAGGATCACTTTCGAAAGGGCAAGCTGAATCTCGAAGATAATAAGCGCGACCAGGCACGTGACGAATTTGATAAGGCCGTCGACACGATCCTCGAATCGGGTTTGGATGTAAGAGCCAGCCAACGATTACAGGGTTTTTACCTGGAGCTGGTCGAGCGCATTTATCGTGAAGAAGTTCCCGTCAGCAATACTCCTGTTCGAGCAAACGTCTCCGAACTGGTAGCGCAGAACGTTGATCCCGATTCTGCCGCGCAACAGAAGAGCGATTCTCCCCAAATCGGATTTCGTGAGCAGAAGTTTGAGCCGTCGCCACTGGATGAACTGAGCAAACTTGTTCTAACTCCCGAGGAGCAAAATGTTTCCGACGCAGATGTAGTCGCGTTGGAGCAGGCGAAACAGAACGTAAACTTCGGATTTACGATCAACCCGCTGATCCAGCAGTACATCAACTACTATCAGGGGCGAGGGCGCTCGACGATGGAGAATGGATTGCGCCGCTCCGGTCAGTTTATGAAGATGGCCAGGCAGATCTTTAAGGAAGAAGGTGTGCCCGTAGACATTACATGGTTGGGTCAAGTTGAAAGCGCCTGGAAGCCGAAGGCGGTGTCGTGGGCTGCGGCGTCCGGCTTGTGGCAGTTTGTTCCCAGTACCGGTCGAGAGTATGGCCTTCGCCAAACGGCGTGGATCGACGAGCGAAATAGTTTCGAGCAAGCCACGCGCGCTTCCGCTAAATATCTCAAGAGCCTGGCGGCTCGTTATAAGGGTAACTGGGAGTTAGCAATGGCGGCATATAATACGGGCGCCGGTAACATCGACCGCGGGATATCTCGAGCGGGCACAGCGAACTTCTGGGCTATCTACCCCTACATTGCGCAGGAAACGCGTAATTACGTTCCTAATATTTTGGCGACTATCCTTATTGCCAAGAACCCCGAAAAGTACGGCTTTAAAGGAATTCGTGCGGAAGCCCCAATGGCTTACGACGTGGTCCAAGTCTCGACTGCTACCAGCCTGCAGCTAATTGCAGAGGCGACTGACACCAGCGTCGATCATATTCGAAGTATCAATCCGGAGTTGCGTCGCGACGTGACACCCAGAGGCGAGCCATATAACGTTCGCGTTCCAGGTGGAAAAGGAAAACAGTTCTTCGCTATTCTCAAGCGCATCCCCGCAGAACGACGCGATTCGGCACGGGTGATTTCAGTTGTACCCGGAGAAGATCTACAAAACGTAGCCAATCGTACCGGAGTTAGTCTCGCTCAATTACAGGCGATGAACAGCGGCGTTGATCTGAAGTCGACTAGCAAAGTGGTAGTGCCAAACAGCAGTGTTCGCCTGACGAGCTGGCGACGTGCCAAGCCTGCAACTACGGAGTCTGCCAGCGCCGGGCTGACTAAGATCCGGGCCCGTAAGGGCGACACCATAGCCCGCATCGCAGCCGCGCGCAGTCTCGACCCAACTGAAGTTGCCAGGTTAAATAATATTACCCCGGAAGTTGAGCTTCGCGCCGGGCAGGAAATTCGTCTGCCGCCCGCGTCGGCTGCGGCTCCATCGCGCCGCAGATAGTTTGAAATCCTAACCGTAATACTTGTTGCCACCCCAACAGGTAAACTCCAGGGAGCGCGCTTTCGAGTGATCGCAAGCGCGCTCGATTCATTTTCACCCTCAAAATCCGCTTCCTTTTACGCTCTACCATCTTCACGGTCTTGGCAGAGGAAGCACCTCCATGCTCTTTCGCACTCTTTCAGCAGCGGTTTATGGCATCAACGCCGATTTGGTTGACATTGAAGTTGATTTGACGCCGGTACGCGGCGAAGCCGAGTCACCGCTGTCTGTGACGATTGTTGGCTTACCTGATGCGGCCGTACGCGAGTCGCGTGAACGCATTCGCGCCGCGATTAGTAATTGTGGATTCTTTTTTCCATTTCAAAGAATCACGATCAACCTCGCGCCGGCGGATGTGCGGAAGGAAGGAGCCAGCTTCGACCTTCCCATCGCTGTTGGCATTCTGGGGGCCAACGGCGATCTGGCTGAAGAAAATAGTTTGATTCATGTTCTCTGCGTTGGCGAGTTGTCTCTGGACGGACGCGTTCGTCCCATCAAGGGCGCTTTACCCATAGCCATTCTGGCCCGCGAAGCGCTCATCAAGCACGTTATCCTTCCGGATGAGAATGCCAAAGAGGCTGCAGTTGTTTCAGGAGTCAACGTTTATCCGGTCGCAGATCTGCGCAGTGCCGTTGAACTTGTAGCCGCATTGCGATCGCCGAATCCCCCGAAGCCATTGGCTATAGACCCCGCCGAACTACTAGTCCGCGCAGATCACTACAATGTCGATTTCCGTGAGGTTCGGGGTCAACTATCAGTAAAACGTGCTTTGGAAGTTGCAAGTGCCGGCTCCCATAATATTTTGCTCATTGGCCCACCCGGCTCCGGTAAAACTATGTTGGCAAAACGACTGCCAACGATTCTTCCTCCCCTGGAATTTGAAGCTGCGCTTGAGCTGACAAAAATTCATTCTGTGGCGGGCTTGACCGGTCGCGCCGGTTTAGTTACGGAACGACCGTTTCGATCACCCCATCACACAATCAGCGACGCAGGATTGATC
>JBHENH010000025.1:0-11515 GCA_046262135.1 Pyrinomonadaceae bacterium | reverse complement strand
CGTTTCCTGCATCGTTCATGCTGGCGGCGGCGATGAATCCTTGTCCATGTGGCTTCTGGAATGATCCAAGGCGCGAGTGTCGGTGTACACCTTTGCAGATTCAGCGTTACGTGGGGCGGATATCGGGGCCGCTATTGGATCGCATTGATATTCATATTGACGTGCCAGCAGTCAAGTTTCGGGATTTAACCGGCGATGCGCCCCCGGAGACTGATGACTCGGCCACAATTAGACAGCGCGTGATTGCGGCCCGCGATAGACAGCAGAACCGCCTGGCAGGTGAAAAAATATTTTCCAATGCGGAAATGACGCCTCGCATGATTCGCCGGCATTGCTGTATCGATAATGAAAGTGAACAGATGCTCGAGCGAGCGATGACACGACTGGGCTTGTCAGCCCGAGCGTATGACCGTATCCTGAAAGTCAGTCGCACAATTGCAGATCTGGAGGGTTCGGAGGAAATCGGCTCTACTCACGTAGCCGAAGCCGTTGGCTATCGTTCACTTGATCGTACTTACTGGATCTAAGGCGGAACTTCAGAAACTATTGATGCGGTTGGGGAAATTCAATATCTTTTTGGGTCGGGCAAGGCAACGACGCGCTCAAAGCGCCGCATCAC
Organism: Pyrinomonadaceae bacterium; assembly: GCA_046262135.1. Classification (GTDB taxonomy): domain Bacteria; phylum Acidobacteriota; class Blastocatellia; order Pyrinomonadales; family Pyrinomonadaceae; genus PSRF01. The sequence goes on along the minus strand of JBHENH010000025.1, from coordinate 10,896 downwards.
ACCCGCGTTGAGGGCGACCAACATCTCGCTAACACCCCCGAGGGAATACCGAGGACAGGTTGCCGCTCCTTTGACAATGCGGACTCGTGATGATCATGGCGAACAAGCGTGGAACAAGGAAGCTTTCGTCGCTTGCCCCAGTACGAAGACGTGACCGCAGCCGAAACCGAGACGCAGCAGGAAACTGATTACGCGCTGGCTCAGAAAGCGGCTCAAGGCGACATGGGAGCCTTCGAGCAACTTTACCAGCGACATAATCGCCGGGTTTATTCGCTCTGTTTGAGAATGACAAGCAGCGTCTCGGAGGCGGAAGACCTCGCACAAGAAGTCTTCATTCAGCTCTTTAGAAAAATTGGAAGCTTTCGTGGTGAGTCAGCCTTTACGACCTGGCTACACCGGCTGACCGTTAACCAGGTCTTGATGCACTTTCGCAAACGCGGCGTCAAGATGGAACAGACCACAGACGATGGAGAAACGCCGGTCCAGATCGTTAAGGGTACGGAAAACCCCAATGCGATGCCGGTCGTGGATCGGATAGCGCTGGACAAGGCTATTGCTCAACTACCTCCCGGTTACCGCACGGTCTTTACGCTTCACGATATTGAAGGTCACGAACACGAAGAGATAGCCAGGATGCTGGGTTGTTCCGTTGGAACTTCAAAGTCCCAACTGCACAAAGCCCGGATGAAATTGCGCGGGTTGCTGAGGCAACAGAAGGTGAAGGAGTAGCTTCCAAGTGAACTTGACCGGTTTCACACTCGTGAAGCCAAGCCGGAAGCGCCTTAAACATGACGATTTTGAAGATTTTAACGCAGTCTCCCCTTGATTACTCGAACCCGATAGCCACCTCAAATGGTGCGGTTAATGACCGGGTGGCCGCTAGAGGTTAAGAAGACAATGAACTGCGAAAAGTGCCAGGACTTAATAAGCGACTTTCTTGATGGGGCTCTGAGTCAACAGGACCAATCAACTCTTGATTCACACCTTGAGGAATGCCTAAGCTGCGCCGATGTACGCAACGATCTCAAGTCGATTGTAGGCTTCTGCCAAACTCAGCGCGGTGAATATGCAGCACCTCCGAACGAAAAGGCCCTATGGCAACGCATTTGTATCGGAATTGAAGCTGACGCCAGCACTGCTTCACGTGCACCGCGGCCGACGCGTCGTAAACTTTGGTCCGACTGGGCAGGACGTAGCTGGGAACTTTCTTTTCCCCAGCTTCTGGCCTCAGCGGCAGCGATAGTGCTGATTGTTTCCCTTTCGACGATTGTTGGTTTGCGCCGTTGGCAAAGTGGAGAAACTTCAACATCCAGTAGCTCTGCCGCAGATGCAAGTCTGAGCATGGCAGCTGCAAATGTGCGCAATCGCATATCGCAGCAGCAGCAATTGATCTCTTACTGGAACCAGCGCGTGGAATTTAATAAGGCACGTTGGAATCCGGAGATGCGCGAAACGTTCGATCGTAATTTGAGAGTGATTGACCAGGCCGTAAATGATTCGGTTGACGCTTTGAGCAAGAATCCTCACGACGAGGTTTCTGAAGAGATGTTAAATGCCGCGCTTAACGAAAAGCTGTCATTACTAAAGGAATTTGCAGAGCTTTAAAGTAAAAAGACTCCCGTTAGCATTGATTGGAGAGTGCAAGGATCCTGGTTCTTAAATAGCCCACGCCGATGAACATTCGAAAGTTGCTCGCCCGAACGGAATTCCCCAAGCTACGTCCTTATTCAAAGGTCGTGCTTTTTGCAGTATTGCTCACAGTTGCTTTGAGCGCGGGAAATGTTTCGGCGCAGCAGCATGTTTCGAAACGTTATCCGGCCGGCAAGAATGTCCGCATCGTTCTAAAAAATATCTCCGGTACGATCACCGTAGAATCGTGGAACCGCGAGGAGATCAAACTTTCCGCGATGCTGGAATCCACGAAAGCTAACATTGTGCCGCGCCAGACCAATGAAGCATGGATCGTCGACGTAATGGCGGATAACCGGGGGCGCAGCGACATCGTTGTGAATTTCAAACTTCAGGTCCCAGTAAACTCTTCGGTTGATTTGGAAACGAAAACCGGCCAGATCACAGTTAACAATATTCGCGGTGAGCTCGTTAGGGCGCACGTTTCCCTCGAAGGTGACATCGTGCTTAGCGGGATTGGTGCTCTCAAGGTGTACGCGCAAAACACAACGGGAAACCTCTTTTTTGACGGGGAATTCTCCCGCGGCGGAACATATCAATTCCTCGCGAATAAAGGGGACATAACCATCCGGATTCCCGCTGATTCAGATTTTACGCTTACGGCGGCCTCACCAAACAAAAAGATTGCTCTGGGCCAGTTCTGGAATAACGGTTTTAAGACGCTCGGTGGTGGGCGCAAGTTCGTCGGAGACGTAGGTGACGGTCGTTCGTCAGTAGCGGTGACAAACTTCCAGGGCAGTATCACTTTTCTTCGTCGCTAGCAGCACAGTATATTTCCACACCGCGATGCGGGCGTTTGTGGTCCTTTAGGATCTAACGCCCGCATTCGTCTGTCAGATTGTGTAGAATGAAAGTGCCATGGAATATCTATTGTCGAGCGGTCTGAATTGCAGGTGACTAATGAACTCATTACCGTCGGTCTTAATTTTAATTAGCGGAGTCCTGTCGCTGGCAACTTTTGCCCCGGCACAAAAGAAAAAAGTACCTGAGATTCGAGTACCGCAGCTTGTTCGTACGACCATGCGTCATGAACTTCGCCGGCTTCCCTATGGCGGCACTCTGACGTTGGTCGGTGCGCCGGATGGTTCAATCAGTATCGAGGGATGGAATCGTAGCGAGGTAGAAATTAGTGCCGAAGTTCAGCTTCGAGCCGATAGTGAAGCAGAACTCGATCAGCTTGCGGCGCTCAACGGTTTCATCATCGACGACGACGCTAATCACGTGCGTGTGCTGAGCACTGGAACCCATGACAAAGATCTTATGCGAAGGGTCGCAAAGAAATTTCCCAAAAACCTTTTGGGCTTGCCGTGGAAAATTGACTATCGACTTCGCGTTCCGATGTCCACTGATTTGGACATTAATGCTGGACGCGGACCCATCAACATTACAGGTATCGACGGAAACATTCATGTCACAGCGGCTTTCAGCGAAACAAATCTGAAACTCTCCAGCGGCACCCTGTTAGCCACTATAGGCGCGGGAAAGTTGAACTTGAATGTGCCGGCACGAAGCTGGCGAGGAGTTGGAGCAGAGATACGAATGGCGACAGGGGAGATAAGCGTCGAGCTTCCAGCAGCCTTTGACGCGGATCTCAACGCGGAAATCCTTCGGTCCGGCACGATAAAGGACTTATATGGCGGCCTCCAAGCGCGGGAAAAACCAGGCATCACGGCGCAATTGATGAAGGCTCGTTCCGGTGCCGGAGGCGCTTTCCTGCAATTCACCGTGGGAGACGGCACGATCTACATTAAGAAGCAAACTCCCTGAGAGCAAAAAACTAAGTAGCAAACAGTAGACAGCAGACAGTAAACATCGGAACCGGTCCGGGTGATTGCTGTTTACGGTTAACTCTTTGGCTTTACCTACCTCTGCAGCTTGTCACTAATCTGCTACGCCTGTATTCTCTCGTGTTTTCATCCGTAGACTCGACGAAACAGGCCTAAGACAGTGAGCATAAAATCAGATACATGGATCCGGAAGATGGCGACTGAGTTCGCGATGATAGAGCCGTTTGAGCCAGACCAGGTTAAGGAAGTGGACGGAAGAAGAATCGTCTCGTATGGCACCTCAAGTTACGGTTACGACATACGTTGTGCGGACGAATTCAAACTTTTCACAAATATCAACAGCACCATAGTCGACCCTAAAGAATTTGACGCCAAGAATTTTGTCGATGTAAGGGCCGACTCGGTGCTTATTCCGCCGAACAGCTTCGCGCTCGCCAGAACCATTGAATACTTTCGAATACCGAGAAATGTCCTCACGATTTGTCTCGGAAAAAGCACGTATGCAAGATGTGGAATTTTAGTAAATGTCACTCCCTTCGAGCCCGAGTGGGAAGGTTACGTGACTCTGGAATTCTCAAACACCACTCCATTGCCGGCCAAGATTTATGCCAATGAGGGCGTGGCCCAAGTAGTTTTTTTTGAATCTGACGAAGTGTGCGAGACGTCGTACAAGGACAGAGGTGGTAAGTATCAAGGTCAACGCGGCGTCACGCTGCCGAAGTTATGAGTTTTGCGCAACCTGCACAACTGGCGGGTGACGAGCCGGCCCAGTTAGAGTTCAGACAGTTGGATCCACGCGCAAGATTGCCGGCTCGCGGAAGTTCGCTCGCTGCCGGGCTCGACATCTATTCGATTGAAGATCTGGCAATCGAACCAAAACAGCGACAAGTAGCGCGGACAGGTTTGGCTGTTGCCGTTCCTGAAGGCTACTACGGGCGGCTCGCGCCGCGTTCAGGCTTGGCTGCACACAAAGGCCTCGATGTTCTCGCCGGCGTTATTGATGCAGACTATCGTGGCGAAATTAGATGTGTACTCTACAACACCAGCGACGAGAAAATACACATAGCGGCAGAGACCAAGGTTTGCCAGTTGATACTCGAAAAGATAATTACGCCGTCAGCCGTTTGGGCGAGCGATCTCAGCAGTACGACTCGAGGAAGTGGAGGCTTCGGTTCGACTGGCGAAGGATGACTATCCGCGCACTGTTTCTATAACAATTGGCTCTGGGGGCTTTAGAGAGTTCATGTCTCCTGGATACATTTCGGACCGGGGATGGCAGTTGCCAATAGTGCGGAGATGCCGAATTGGCGGCCCCAATCGCATTTGATCGAGGACGCGGCACTAACGAATACCCGCCAACTGAACGTTAACGACCAGACGCGGCGAGCGGAGATGGAACTCTACTATAGTCCGGTCAAACGTATTTCAACTGGCTGCGGTAAACCCTCAATTGCCAGCACGAGTCCTTGAGGTCGTTCGGAGGGCGACTTCCCCGGGATCTCAAAGAAAATAAATCCCTGGTGGCTTCGCTCAGTAGTCGTCAGCGGCGCCTTTAGATCGAGAGCATAAGCGAGAAATTCCTTCTCAAATTGCTTCCGCGAGTTTGGATTGTAAGCAAATACACCATTGGCTTTAAGAATGCGCGAAATGGCGGACTTGGGCGGAAGCAGTTTCCATTCGCGCCCATCTGCGTCCCGTAAAAGAAAACGAACGCGCTTGGTTTCAACCGCAACTCCGCTATCGAAAACCAACGCTAACCGCACGGGCAATACTCCGCTCAACGGTAGATTGGCTTCAAACAATTCCTGAGTGTCCTCGTCGCTGAGAAGTGGCGCTACGCGAACCGTTACGCCACCGGCACTTGCACTGCTCACACTATCGGCGAGCGGTGGCAGTTCAATTGCCGGTTCACTTTGAAGAGCGAACCCCCGCAGGAAGTGCCAAGCAAAGCAGTCACTATCACCCAGCCGCTAACTCGCATCTTGCGCTGTATACATTTGTGACTCAACATCGCTCGAAATCTCTCACGCTGTTTGGCTAGTGTCAATTAGAAAACTGGAGCGTTTGCAATTCCCCGAGGGGCGCAACGAGCCTGGTCCCGCCGCCTGCAAATCCGGCCAGTCTCGCTTACTTCGCTGGTGATCAATACGTGCTCAGGTTTGTGCTACTATCTCGCAAAAAATGATTAGACCTTTTCGCGGTGTTCATCCGCAGATTCCTTCGACAGCATACGTCGATGTCAGCGCCCAGGTCATCGGCGATGTTCAGATGGGCGAACAATCCTCCGTCTGGTGCAATGCCGTTTTGCGCGGCGACATGTACTACATCCGCATCGGCAACCGCACCAATGTGCAGGACAACTCTGTGATTCACACGCGTACGGGTTCACATCCGACCATCCTCGAAGACGAAGTAACAGTGGGCCACAGCGTGACGTTGCACGGTTGTTACATTGAGCGCGGTGCATTGATCGGCATCGGCTCAATTGTGCTTGATGACGTACGCGTGGGCACACAGTCGCTTGTGGCGGCAGGTTCGTTGATTTCCCCGGGCACGATCATTCCGCCGCGGTCCATGGTCATGGGAATTCCAGCGAGAGTTAAGCGCCCGCTCACAGAAGAGGAAGTTCTCGGGCTAAATGCCTTCTGGAAAAACTATGTCGACTACATTCCATTGCACAAGCAGGAGCAAGCTGCGGGCGCAGCCGAGAGAAGGCAGTAGGTAGAGCAAAAGGCAGAACATATTGAGCACAAAAACTCAACCGGCGCGTGGCATGCGCGATTTTCTTCCAGCCGACGTCAGACGTCGTGAGTACGTTATCAACGTTATTAAGGAAGTGTACGAGCGCTACGGGTTCGAGCCGCTCGAAACTCCCGCAGTCGAAAATATTGAAACGTTGATGGGCAAGTATGGTGAGGAAGGGAATCAACTCATCTACAAAATCCTCAAGCGCGGCGTCCACAAATCTACTGGGGAGGCGGATCTCGCGCTTCGGTACGATCTAACTGTACCTCTCGCGCGCGTGGTGGCCGAATACCGCGATAAGCTGCCGAAATTTTTCAAACGTTATCAAATTCAACCTGTATGGCGTGCCGACCGGCCCGCACGCGGCCGCTTTCGCGAATTTTATCAATGTGACGTAGACATTCTGGGCTCGCGATCCATGCTAATCGAAGCGGAGATTTGTGCCGCTGCCGGGCAAGTATTGACGAAGCTTGGTTTTAACGACTTCACGACGAAGTTAAATCATCGCTACGCGCTAACGGCAATCCTGCAATCGGCACGAATATCATCCGACAAACACGATGCGGCGTTAGTTGCTCTCGACAAGTTGGATAAAATCGGGCGCGAGGGTGTACAAAAAGAATTTATACAAAGAGGTATCGCGGCGGGGCCAGGTGACAAATTGCTCCAGTTCTTTTTTGAACTCGCTTCACTTGATCACGCAGCCGACATTGCCGCCGGAAACCGGGCGGAGCAAAAACGCGAGGCGGTTAATGCTGCGGTCCTGGGAAGATTGGTGGAGTTCGTTCGAGATAATGAGTTAGGAGCCAGAGGAGTCGATGAGCTGCGATCAATTCTAAAATTCGCACAGGCAAGCGGTATCTCCAATATGGAGATTGATCCGAGTTTGGCTCGCGGCCTTTCGTATTACACTGGTGCCATAATGGAGATTACAGTGAAAGACCTGCCCGGCAGTCTCGGGGGAGGTGGACGTTACGATAGTCTCATTGGAACGTTCCTCGGTCAGGATGTTCCGGCTTGCGGGTTCTCACTCGGACTTGAACGCATCATCGAGGTCATGTCAGAGCGGGAAATGTTTCCTGCAGCGCTAGTCTCCTCGCCCGCGGATATAATGGTAAGCATCTGGGACGATGCATCTTTTTTGGAGTCGATTGAACTTGCGCATCAGTTGCGCTGCCAGGGATTGCGGGTCGATTTGTATCCCGAAGCTGACAAGATTGGAAAGCAATTAAAGTATGCGTCCGCGCGCGGGATTCCGTTTGTGGCAGTCCTCGGCGACGAGGAGCGTGAGCGCGGGGAAGTTTCAATTAAGGATTTGCGTTCGGGTACACAGCGGAGTATTAAGCGCGAAACAGTGGAGAAAGCCATACGCACCGTTTTGAATGAAGATACTGGCATCCGCGCGAAATGAAGAACGATATGGAATCATTTGCCCAACATTATTTGAACGACGCAGTCGACAGCCTCCGCGGTTACAAAAAACTCGCGGAGAAGGCCCTGGCACAATTAACCGACGAAGAGTTTTTCATTGCCATCGATGGCGAAGCAAACAGCATCGCTGTGATCATGAAGCACATGGCCGGTAACATGATTTCCCGCTGGACCGATTTTCTCACAACAGACGGTGAAAAACCTGATCGCAACCGCGACATGGAATTTGTTATTGACCGAAAAACCAATAAGGAAGATATCGTCGCCTATTGGGAGAAAGGTTGGGAGCGCGTGTTTGAGGCGCTTGAATCGCTTAGCGCTGAAGATCTGGAAAGGAAGATTCTTATACGAGGAGAAGAGCACAGTGTGGTTCAGGCGATCAATCGTCAATTGACGCACTATTCGTATCACATAGGTCAGATAGTGTTTCTGGCAAAGCATTTTCGGTCTGCCGAGTGGAAATCGCTCAGTATCCCTCGCAACCGCTCCGCGCAGTTCAACGCATACTCCCAGGGGCGGCCCAGGACCGCGAACTCGGAAGAGCGGCTGGGCGCGGCGTCAGCGCTTGTTCAGGATCTAAAAAACAAGCCATAGGAGTGGGAGGATGACAAGCACGAACGCCTTTCAACTCGTGGGAATCAACCACGTGAATGTCACAGTACCCGCTGCCCTCGAATTGTCTGCAAAACAGTTCTACGGCGATGTGCTGGGTCTGCGTCAAATTCCGAAACCCGATGGGCCAAGGAAACACATCGGGGCGTGGTATGAGGTTGGCGAACTTCAACTGCACTTATCCATCGAAGAAGACGCGCAAAACCGTGCCAGCGGACGCCATATATGTTACCAGGTTGCTGACATCGCAATCGCTAAGCTTCACTTAGAAACCGCCGGCGTTGAGGTGATTCCTGACGAGGATCCTGTCAGGGGCTGGTCGCGTTTTTTCGCGCGCGATCCGGGCGGCAACCTAATCGAGGTAACTCAAAAGAAAACTAACGAACCTACAAACTAGAAGCCTTCGCAGCCAAAAGAGAAGCTAAAGGAATTCAGCCAGAATTTATTCCTGGAAGACGACCTGACGCGCCGGCGGTTAATATTAAACATGCTCGATAACCTGGAAAACTTGGAACGCACGCATTCGTGTGGAGCCTTGCGAACGGATGACGTGGGAAAGAAAGTCACGCTGATGGGATGGGTCTCGCGCCGTCGTGACTTTGGTGAACTGACGTTCATCGATTTGAGGGACCGCGAAGGAATTACTCAGATAGTTCTCAATTCCGATGACGCACCGGAAGCGCATGGCAAAGCAAAAGAAGTACGGGGCGAGTTTGTGATTGCAGTTACGGGCGAAGTTACGTTACGCGATGAGACTCAACGCAATCCCAAGCTGGCGACAGGCGAGGTGGAAGTGCACGCAAGGGAACTGCTTACCTTGAATGATGCGCGCACATTGCCTTTCCAGCTTGAGACCTCAAGTACAGATGCACTCGCCAGCGAAGACTTGCGCTTGAAGTATAGGTATCTCGATCTCAGGAGGCCTCAACTTCAAGCCAATTTGCGGCTGCGCCACCGAGTGCTAAGCGAGATACGGAGTTATATGAGTGCGCAAGGCTTCACAGAGATTGAAACGCCCATCCTCATTAAATCGACTCCAGAAGGGGCACGCGACTATATCGTGCCGTCACGAGTGCAACCGGGAAAATTTTTCGCTCTTCCGCAATCGCCGCAGTTGTTCAAACAACTATGCATGATCGCCGGGCTCGACAAGTATTTTCAAATTGCACGGTGTTTCCGTGATGAAGATCTACGCGCGGACCGGCAGCCGGAATTCACACAACTCGATATAGAGATGAGCTTTGCTACGCTGGAACAAATTTACTCCGTGACGGAAGGATTATTCGCGCGCGTTTTCAAGCTAACCGGGGTCGACTTGCCGTTACCTTTTCCGCGTTTTACGTTTGCGGAGGCAATGCAACGCTGGGGTTCTGATAAGCCCGACTTGAGAATAGAGGGTATGGAACTGCGCGATGTTTCGCCCGGTCTAACTGGAACAGATTTCGCCCCCTACGCGACGGCGTTGGCTGCCGGAGGCGAAGTGAAAGGAATCGCTATTCGAGGCGGCGCGGGTCTTTCACGAAAGATACTTGATGATTTGCAGGAATTCGCCAGGCGCTACGGCGCCTCAGGACTCGCCTGGATAAAACTCGGCGACGAAATGACCTCTTCGTTATTGAAAGCCCTGGGAGAAGACGCCGTACGTCGCCTGGCATCGCTGGCGAAGGCAGAAAAGGGCGATGCTGTCGTCATCGTCGCCGGAAAACCAAAGACCGTAGCTGCCAGCCTCGGGGCTCTGCGAAATGAAATCGCGCGCCGGGAGAAATTGATTCCGATAAATAAGTACGCTCCGCTCTGGGTTACCGAGTTTCCTATGTTCGAGTATCACGAAGATGATGATCGATACTATGCAATGCATCACCCCTTCACCTCACCTCTGGACGAGGACCTGCCGCTCCTCGAGCGTGCAGTCGAAGGTGGGGAAACTGACCTGCTCGGAAAACTACGTACTAAGGCATACGACCCGGTAATCAATGGCGTAGAGCTCGCGAGTGGTTCTATTCGTATTCATCGTCGTGACGTGCAGCGGCTGGTATTCAAGGCCCTGGGAATGACTACGGAGGAAGCGCGCTCCCGCTTCGGATTTTTCCTTGACGCTCTTGAGTTTGGAACACCCCCACACGGGGGTATCGCACCCGGCATAGAGCGACTAATGATGGTGCTGGTGGCGACAGAGAACATTCGCGACGTCATGGCTTTTCCCAAGACAGCTTCGGCGACCGACCTTATGATTGACGCGCCTGGCGAAGTAGACATGAGGCAGCTGGAGGAGTTGCATCTCAAGATCGTCGACCGAAAATAAATCTAATGAACAATCATAACTCACATTTATTCACTGCGCAACGTAGCGGCCAATAAACTGGTTTCTTACGAAGCCGCGCCCGAAGATCTTTTTGCAGCTCAGCGGTTAATGCGTGAGCGCGGTGAGCAACTTCTGGCTATTTATCACTCGCACCCGGATGCTTTAGAGCCCGCCCCTTCTGAAACCGACGTTCGGATGGCTTTTTATCCGCAGGCCGTTTACTTCATTATCGGTCTCGGAGGCAGCGAACCCGTGATGCGTGCCTTTCGCCTTTCTGAACAGGATGAACGTTGGGAACGGGTTGAGTATGCGATTACGGGCGAGTAAGAT
>JBHENH010000024.1:23336-31513 GCA_046262135.1 Pyrinomonadaceae bacterium | reverse complement strand
GTTATGGAATCGTCAAGATGAATCGTGACTTCTACCGTGTCGCAATATCCGGCCAGGGCCTCATCGATTGAATTATCGACGACCTCGTAAACCAGATGATGAAGGCCCAGTTCTCCGGTGGAACCGATGTACATAGCCGGTCGCTTACGTACTGCTTCCCGACCTTCAAGCACCGCGATAGATGATGAATCGTAAGCCTGGTGCTTCTTGCCGCCAACTGTAATATCCGCTGTCGCCAATCACATTCTCCTTCTTACATCTTATCCAAACGTAATATTTATTAGTTCAATCGTTCACTAGAACAAACACGCCACGCTTGCTTCATTGGGTACTCTCAACGGCAAACCCTGCCGCGGAAAAAGCGCCGGCTTTCGCCTCGCCTAATCGGGCCTGGCCTCCCACGATTTCATGTACGTGTGCTTTTGAAAGAAATCCCTGGACGTGGCTTCTCTTCGACGTGGTAATGAATGTCTGAGTGCGGCCTTCAAGATACTCCAAAAGACGATTTATCCTTTTTTCATCTAACTCGGCGTCGACATCATCGACCAGAAAAATCGGATAATCATGATGCCATGAATTATACACCGAAATGGCAGCTAAGTCTAATAGTAACAATGCACTACGCTGCTGGCCGGAACTTCCGTAAACCCGGGTTTCCCGGCCCCCCAGATGAATACCCAGATCGTCCCGATGCGGCCCCACCAGCGCCCGGGCAGCCGCGACTTCTGACTGCAGCCGGAGCTCCAGAAGCGCTCTCAGAAGCGCCTCGTAATCACCCATGTCACCCTTGCCTTCAAGCGATGAAGAATATTGAACCTGAATCTCCGTTGGCTCGAACAGGGTCCTCTCGAGCACGCTATTCAGGCGGTCAGTGTAGTCGACGCGAGCTTTATGAATTTCGGCCCCCAGCCGTACGAGCTGTTCATTCCACGGGGCCAATAAATCTTCGATCTCCGACAACGGCAATTCGCGCTCGGATGAATCCTGCAGGATTCGATTCTTCTGTTTGATTACTTTGTTGTAATTCGAGACTGTATGGACATACGCAGGTCGCAAGGATGAGATTCCGCGGTCGAGAAAGTGCCGCCGGGCTTCAGGCACACCACGCACTACTTCGAGTTGATCCGCTGTAAACGCGAACACCTGCAGAAGGCCCAGGTACCTCCCCAGCTGTTCTCGTTTTTCGTTTACCCAGATCGACCTGGTGTTGTCCTTCAGCGTTATTCGTAAATCTCGATGAAGGTCATCACCCGTCAAAACTTGACCTGCTATGTGCGCAGTATCCTGGCCAAACTTTATTGCTTCCTGCAGACGTTGTGTGCGAAAGGATCTTGTTCTGGAGAGAATATGTACAGCTTCGAGCCAGTTAGTCTTACCTTGTCCGTTGTCACCACAAATAATGTTTAGGCCGGGTCCCCAAAAGATCTTGCCGCTTAAATTTCGGAAATTACTGACTTCTACAGAATCGATGATCATCACGAGATATTAACATAGGACCTCCTCTTAAAAATTGAGATGCATCACGAAAAGAAAGCGCTCTTCTTAAATAATAGAAGAGCGCTTGGAAAAATTTCGGCGGCGAATCAATCGGCGGTGCGTGAGAGAAGGGCCGAGTTACCTGATGCTACGAGTTTGATAGTCGGTCCTAACCGTGTGGGACTTAGATATTACCCAAACATGCGTAGAGGTTCGATTGTATCCACCGTTGGACGTCGCTCATAATCCCGGACACACGACGAGCACCCTCGCTATAGATGTTCCGGAGGAGAATTTGTTGTTTGTGGGTGACACCCTCGTGGGGAATATCGTGTACCTCAAGTACTCGACACCTGATCGTTTCGTTACTGCTCTCGAGAACCTGAAACAACGATCAAGCGATCGGTTGATTTCGAGCCATGGCGACATTCGCGGCAGGGATTCGATTAGTAACGCCCAGTTTTATCTCGCGCGGCTGGAACAGCGGGTGGGTGAGGTAGGATTCAACGATTCCATACTGAATACAAAACTCGAAGCGCTACTGCCCGCGGGTGTAGAACCCGTATCTTTCGAATGCGTCTTCCACCAGCGAAAGTTGGAGACTGTGCTTGAGAGAAGGTTATTCGCCGGACACGTCGCCGCTTAAGAAACGTTTCAGGCGTATTGAATTGCTTGCCAGTTCGAAGCTAAGTCCTAGACTCATTGGCCGGACATATGCCTAGATGCGCATCGGCATGACAACATACTTGTAGTCGTATTCTCCGCCGTCTGCAGGTCGCAACTGCGCTTGCGAATTTCCATCTTTAAACTCAAAGGCCACCGCGCCGTCTCCGATTACGTTTAAGAAGTCCTGCAAATACTGTGCGTTGAACCCGATGTCCGTTTCCTCGCCGCTGTAATCGGTCTGCACCGTTTCACTGGCTTCGCCTTCTTCGGCGTTTTGCGAACTGATTACCAGCTGATTTGGCTCCAGATGGAAACGGATTGCGTGCGAACGTTCGTCGGACATTAAAGCTACGCGGCGAATTGCTGAATTCAATAGGGCGCCATCAAATTTAATCGACTTGTCGTTGTTCTTCGGCATCACCATGTCGTAGTTGGGAAACTGTCCATACAGCATTCGCGAAATCAACAACCGCGTCCCCACCTCGAAAAAGATATGGTTGCCGTCCATTCCCAGACTTATCTCGCCATCGTAACCGGCTGTCAGTTTTGTTAGTTCTGCCAGCGTTTTGCGCGGTACCAGGGTATCAATGGGTTCACCACTGCCGTTTTTGGAAATGCCTTTTCGTTCAACAAAAGCGAGGCGGTGTCCATCTGTGGTTACCATTTTGGCGCCTGTATCATCCAGAATAAATTTGGCGCCAGACAGCGTATATCGCGACTCTTCCTGCGTGATTGCGAAAATTGTTCTATCGACAAAAGCCTTTATTGTTTCTGCCGAGATTTTGGTTGGAGTCGACTTGGTAGAAGGGACTTCCGGAAACGCGTCCTTTGCTACGCCTACCATCTTAAACTTTGTCTTATCGCAAGTGACTGTAACCCAGTCGTTATCTTCCTTCCTAAAAGTTACTGGCGCGTCAGGCAGCAACCGGGCGATCTCAAAAAGTTTTCTGGCCTGAACGCAAATCGATCCGGGCGTGGAAATATCTTCAGCATCCATGTCGCAGCGGATCGTTACGTCCAGGTCGGTTCCCGTAAGTCGGATCGTCCCTTCACCGACAGATTCGATGAGAATATTTGACAAGACAGGAATTGTATTCTTCCTTTCTACCACTCCCTGAACAAAACCCAGTTCTTTCTGGAGGTTCTGCTTGCTCACTACGAATTGCATGCCCGACTCCTTCAGTTTTGCGCCTTCAGTTGCAGCCATAAAAATAATCTCCTCGCTACGATCTGCTTCTAACTAATTCAAGACAATTATCTATTTCCAGTAGTAGTAGTAGTGCCTGTTGATTTGTGGATAACCGACTAAACTACAATCAGAAATGTACAAGAAGCTGTTAATAGATCAGTGCAATTCAAAATCGAATTACACCGTACCTGTCAAAAACATTTAAGCTTTGTAGGGCATTCTATTCCTTCAACAGCTTGATTCCAAACACAGATGTGGGCAACTTACACTTCATTGACTTTCTCAATATCTTTCATTCAGTCTCCAAACTCGGTCAGGAAAAACAGATCGCTCATTTTTGTAAATTTGCTGATAAGTCAAGGATGAGTTTCTGAAAACTTGCGTCAGCCTGAGACATAGTTTGAATTTTTTCAAAAGAGTGAATCACCGTGGTGTGATGCTTACCGCCAAAAGCCCTGCCTATCTCCGGGTAGCTATGCTTCGTCAGTCGTTTGCAAAGGTACATTGCCACCTGACGCGGAAAAGAAAAATGCCGAGAGTTGTTTTTCGATACTAATTGATCGTGCGAAATCTGGTACCTGGCGGCCACAGCTTTCTGAATTTGCGCGATGGTAATAACTCCCGGCTCCTCTTCGCTGGCAATATTGCGAATCGCATCTCTCGCGAGCTCTCTGGAAACGGGAATACCCCGCAGCGACGAAATGGCGACCAACCGTATTAGCGATCCCTCTAATTCTCTGACATTGTTTTTGACACGGCTCGCGATAAAAAGCGCGACATCGTCAGAAATTGCCAGACCCATAGTCTCAGCCTTGCGCTTAAGAATGGCGATCTTGGTTTCCAAATCTGGCGGTTCAAGGTCAGCAATCAGTCCCCATTCAAATCGAGAGTGCAACCTTTCCTCGAGGGTGGGTATCTCGCGAGGAGGACAGTCGGAGCTGATTACCAACTGCTTCTGCTGCTCATAGAGAGCGTTAAAGGTGTGGAAAAACTCCTCCTGGGTCCGCTCTTTCCCCGCCATGAATTGAATGTCGTCGATCAGAAGTACATCAACCGAACGGTATCGTTCCCTGAAGCCCTGCGTTTTGTCGTAACGAATCGCATTGATCAGTTCGTTCATGAAACGCTCAGAAGAAAGATAAGAAAGCTTTAGATGGGGGTTGCGCTGTTTTATGGCGTGGCCGCAGGCGTGCATCAGGTGCGTCTTCCCCAAACCCACGCCGCCGTACAAGTAAAGCGGATTGTAAGTTTTTCCGGGAGCTTCAGCGACCGCCAGTGAGGCGGCGTGAGCAAATTGATTGCAAGAGCCCACTACAAAACTGTCAAACGTGTATTTCGAGTTAAGCGCGGGATCAAACGCTGCCTGCTTCGCGTGTTCCTGGATGCGATTCCCTGGCGCGGCGTGACTAATGACTTCGGAACCGGCGGAAGGAGAAGTAGCGACAGAGAGTTCGGTTAAGGACTTAGAAGTGTTACTAACCGATTTGAAATTGTCCTCAGCAAGGCTCCAATCTACAGAATAGCCTCTGAAACTACATTCGCAGAACGATTGATCAATCAGGTTTGTATAGTTGACCTTTACCCAATCGCGGACCGCTGGATTCGGTGCGCGTAAACGAATGATCCTTCGGGCATTGTCCACGCCTTCAAATCGAATCGGATGAAACCATGTTTCAAAACTGTCAGACTGGAGTTTGGTTTTGATCGCACGAAGTACATTGTCCCAAAGATTGGTTTCCACCACACTCATCACTAATGCTCAATTCACTTTCAATTTAAGCGCTCTCGCCCAAACTCAACACACAGTTTGTTTCAGCAGACAAAAGGACCTCGGGCGAGAGCCGCATCCGCGGGGGTAAACCTTACGCGTTATTAAGAAGAGTTATTCACAGGGTTTTCCTCAGCTTTGTGGAAAATCCCAGCCGTCTTAAAGTAAAGCTTTAAGCGTATATTTATCAATTACTTACAAGGACTGAGTGAACGGGCGGGAGACTAACATACCAGTTGCCGTGAGGCAAGAAAGTCGAAATCATAAAACACCTCTCTTCTGGATTTCGTACAAAAGCTTGAAAAGAACACTGCCAAGGGTGACGAGTGCTCATCACTCAAATTGCATTAACGTGCGCGGGTCCCCTATTTTGCGGTGTGCCTATTCTTGACATAGGGTTTAGTGGCCGCTACTCTTACGGTTTTCTTTTCAGGGAGATTTCTAATCATGTCTAAGCGAACCTTTCAGCCCAACAACCGGCGGCGGGCCAAAACGCACGGCTTCAGGGCCAGAATGGCGACGAAAGCCGGCCGACTCGTTCTGAAAAGACGGCGAGCAAAAGGTCGCCGGCGGTTGACTCCTTCCCATTACTAAATTGTGGCGCAGCTCATGACCGCGTATCTGCGCACAAGCCAGGATTTCCAAAAGGTATATAGGAAGGGCAAACGTTACGACGGTGCGCTGATGACCGCATTTGTATTGCCGAACAAGCTGTCTCATAACAGGTTCGGTATTACAGCCTCGCGGAAGGCCCTTGGTAATGCGGTTCAGAGAAATAGGGCGAAGAGGTTGTTAAGAGAAACTTTTCGCCTGAAGAGATCTTTGTTCGTCGCACTGCCGGAAACATACGATTGGGTGCTGAACGCAAAGCGTGATCTCCCGGGATTTAAGGTTTCAGTCGCGTTGGAGGAATTTGAGAAACTAGTTTCGCGAGTCGCAAAGGAAGAGAGTAAGACCCAGAACCTTGGGTAACGGGTACGTGAAGTCATTATTAATCGCACTTCTTCGGTTCTATAAGCTCGTCATTTCGCCTTTTCTTCCAGCTTCCTGCAGATTTTTTCCCACGTGTTCGGAATATGCCAGTGAGGCGATTCGTCGATACGGCGCCATCCGCGGAAGCGGCCTTGCGCTTAGAAGATTGCTGCGCTGTCACCCATTCAGCCAGGGTGGGCACGATCCCGTAAAGTAAGCGGCAAACTTCGAACTCCAGTTTAAATGCAACAAAAACGATTAATATTTGCACTTCTAATTTCCACTGCCATACTTTTTTTGTGGAGTTACCTCGTTCCGGTAAAGCCACCGCAGCCTCAAGGCCAGCCGTCGCCTGCTCCTTCATTCCAGCCAACGCCACAATCAACCGTTACACCGGCGAACACACCCGGGCCTGGACCATCGCCTAATTCTGTTCCTTCTCCAGGCGATTCCAGCAATGCGGCACCGCGCCGGGCCCTGACGATTAAGACACCTCTCTACGAGGCGAAACTTGATAGTCAGGGCGCAGCCGTAACCAGTTGGATAATCAAAAAGAATAAGGACAGCGATAGTGACATCTACTCAGTCGCCGGTAATAAGAATAATCACATTCCGCTTCAGCTGATCTCCGCAAAAGGGTTGGAAAGGACGCCTGCCGAGGCGCCGTTTCAGCTGAGTATTGGGGATCCGGCCGTCGACAATCTCTTAGTTTCGACGAACTACGCAATCGATGCGGTTGAGGCTGGCGCAGCTGATTCAGAAGTGACTCTAGGACCCGGCGAGAAGAAGCGAATCACTTTTCGTCTAACTGATAAAGGTGCGGGTTTAAATGTTGTCAAAACTATAGTTCTTGATGGCGATAGTTACAGCGTCGAATTAGAGGTAACGCTGAAACGCGGCGAGCAGATAATTCCTCAGGCCAAATTGAGGGTTGGTCCAAGCATTGGCGACCAGGGCGTCAAGCATTATTCGTTTTACTCAGTTGCCCCAGAGGCGATAGCAGCGGTTGGCGACAAGGTAGAACGGCATCAGCCACAGACAATCAATGAAAACAAGAACTCACCGGACCATTTAGCCGTTCCTGGAGCAGTTGACTGGGCAGGCGTCGGTGATACTTATTTCTCGATGGTGGCCGTCCCTTCCAGGCGACTCGAAGGGCTCGAACTTCAGACCACACAGTATGACTATACCGGCAACGGCACTCCGGAAAAGAGATACCTCACGACCGCTTGGGTACCGATTCCTGCCGATGGCTCGCGCACAGTGGTCTACGCCGGTCCGAAGGATCATTTCCTTCTCACAAGCGCCGGCCAGCATTTGAGCCAGGTGGTGGCGCGCCCCATAGATCTCGACGGCCTTATCGACTATGGCTGGTTTAGTTGGATGTCGAGACCGCTCGCGGTCCCTATTTTAAAGGCGATTAAATGGTTGAGACAGTTGACCGGTAGCTATGGCGTAGCGATTATCCTGTTCACCATAGTCATCTACTCACTCTTCTTTCCTCTCAAGTGGCGATCTTCAAAATCAATGAAGAAGGCGCAGAAGCTCGCGCCAAAAATGAAAGAGCTGCAGGAAAAGATCAAGGGGATGAAGCAAAATGATCCCCGTCTGAAAGAATTGCAGGTTGAGCAGTTGCGACTGATGAAGGAGGGAAATCCGCTTGGTGGTTGTTTGCCCCTGCTGATTCAGATGCCTTTTCTTTTTGCGTTATACCGGGCCATCACCATCTCACTCGATTTCCGCCAGGCCACGTTTTTATGGTTGCCGGATCTTTCTGCCGGTGACCCTTACCACATTTTAGAAATACTCATGGCCGGAACGATGATTGTCCTACAGTTGATTACACCCGCTCCGTCTGCTGACCCCCTGCAGCGCAAGATGATGGCGGTTGGCATGCCGTTGTTCATGCTATATGTTTTGTGGGGTGCTCCGTCGGGATTATTGCTTTACTGGTTAGTAGGAAACATCGTGGGCTTCAGTCAGCAATTTCTGATTAACCGTTGGACTCAAACTGACGACGAGAAAGTTCGGGTTACTGCGAATGCCAAGCGAGGGGCAAAAAAAGTAACGTAAAGGGCGCGGGTTTCGGAAGCTGGATCGAATACG
>JBHENH010000024.1:8159-23326 GCA_046262135.1 Pyrinomonadaceae bacterium | reverse complement strand
GGAACAGAACACTTGCAATAATGCCGGCGAATTCCTTCAGTCACTCTTCGAAGCGACTGGACTCGATTTGCACGTCAAAGTTAAACCCAGCGCATCGGAATGCCTGCTCGATTTGAATGGACCAGATTCCGAATTTCTGCAGGCGGAGGGTGCCGAGCTATTGCAGGCGCTGCAGCATTTGGTAAATCAAGCCTTTGGACGCATGCTTCCCGAAGGGCAGCGGTTAGTCTGCGACGTTGAAGGATTCCGGGCCACTCGCGAGGCCGAACTGCGTGCGATGGCTAACCTGGCTGCGGAGCGCGTCCGTACCACCGGCGCGCCGTTTTTGTTTGGTGAGATGAACTCGAATGAGCGCCGAATAATTCACCTTACGCTGGCGGAATGTAAAGACCTCGCAACGGAGTCGGTTGGAGAAGGCTCCGCTCGTAAAGTTCGAGTTACGTTAAGACCCTCTACTTAGCCGGGCTGCCCCGCTCAATCAACTACACCGAGACGGGCGATGGATACTATAGTCGCAGTCGCAACGCCGCCGGGTCGCAGTGCGATCGGGGTCATAAGACTCAGTGGACCACATTCACTCGCGATCCTCCGCGCCTTGATTCAGGACCCGCAATTCACACCCGAGGCAAACCAGATTGTTCTGAAAAAATTATTAGTGGGCGAATCAGGTGCGGTTCTGGACCATGCGCTAGTCAGTTATTTCTCAGCGCCTCACTCGTTCACGGGTGAAGATATGGTCGAGATCAGTTGTCATGGTTCGCCCGTGATCTTAAGACACCTTCTCGATTTGATTCAGAGTTTTGAGGGCCGCCTTGCTGGTCCAGGCGAGTTCACGCTGCGCGCGTATAGAAACGGCAAGATAAATCTCGCGCAGGGTGAAGCCATCCGCGATCTGATTAATGCTCAGACGAGCGCGGCGGTGATTCAGGCGACTCGCCAACTCGGCGGAGAATTGTCGAAGGTTTTGCAGCCGGCGAAACAACATCTCATTGATGTAATAGTCAGGCTTGAATCGGCCCTGGAGTTTGTTGAGGACGACTTACCTGAGATTCAGGTGTCCGAGATCAATAAGCGGCTTCGGAAGGCACTCACTGCTGTCAGTGAATTGGCAAGGACATATGCGGCCGGTCATATGTTACGTGGCGGTATGAAGGTGACGATTATCGGTCGGCCAAATGTCGGTAAGTCGAGTGTATTCAACAGGTTACTGCGATCAGACCGATCGATAGTTACGGATCTAGCGGGAACGACGCGCGACACTATTAGCGAGTCGATAAGTCTCGATGGTGTTCCGATTGCCATTACCGACACCGCTGGAATCAGGGAGCCGGGCGACACGATTGAGGCGATTGGCGTCGAACGAACTCACAGAGCGATCGCCGATGCTGATTTGGTTGTGGTTGTGCTGGACGGTTCAAACGATCTTCTGCCCGAAGATCTAGTTCTGTTATCGCAAGCGACGGACACGGCGCATGTAGTCGCAATAAACAAGAGCGACCTGCCAACCACTTCTCGCGTCGTTGTCGATGCGCATCATGCGGACGTGGTCCATCTCTCGGCGTTAACCGGCGACGGGTTTGAAAGCCTCACCGCTGCTATACTGAAACCATTCGGAACTATAGACGCTGAAGGTGCAGGGCTCTTAGTCACCGATAGCAGGCACTACGACTTGCTGAGTCGCGCGCAGGGCGCTTTGGAGTCGGCGTTGAAATTGTTTAGTGAAGGGACCAGTGAAGAGATCGTTTTAGTAGACCTTCACAACGCGCTCCAGTTCCTCGGCGAGATTACCGGTGAAACAACGACCGAGGAAATCCTGTCCGAAATATTCAGCACCTTCTGCATTGGTAAATAGTTATGGTTTTCGATGAATTCTTCGATGTGATTGTGATTGGTGGCGGCCACGCTGGCTGTGAAGCCGCGTCCGCAGCTGCGAGGGTGGGCGCGAATACGGCATTGGTGACGCTGAATCTCGATCTAATTGGGCAAATGTCTTGCAACCCGGCGATCGGCGGGATAGCGAAGGGACACTTGGTGCGTGAGATCGACGCGTTGGGTGGAATTATGGGTCGCGTCATTGATCGAACTGGAATCCAGTTTCGATTGTTAAATAGATCCAGGGGACCAGCAGTCCAGTCGCCGCGCGCGCAAGCAGACAGAGCACTCTATAGGATGGAGATGCGTAAGACTCTCGAGAGCACGCCGAACCTGCAGTTGCGACAGGGAATGGTGATCGATCTGCTGGTGAAAAATGAAAAGATTTGCGGCGTTGAAATGCAAGATGGGCGTCGCATTCGCGCGCAGGCCGTAATCATCGCGACCGGTACTTTCCTGAACGGGTTGATTCACACCGGCCGTCACACTTATACGGCGGGCAGAGCAGGTGAGCCGGCTTCGATCCAGCTGGCCGAAGCATTGAAACGACTGGGATTTCCGGTCGGAAGGTTGAAGACCGGCACTCCGCCGAGATTAGACGGTAGAACGATTAACTGGGACGCGTTTCAGGTTCAACGCGCCGACGAATGGCCCGTTCCGTTTTCCTTCTCCACCGACGGCATAGAACAACCGCAAATCAAGTGTTACCTCGGTTATACGACCAAAGATCTACATGAATTCATCAGAAAAAACCTCCATGAGTCGCCGCTGTATTCAGGTCAGATCAGAGGAATCGGACCGCGTTATTGCCCTTCCATAGAAGACAAAGTTGTCAAATTCGCTGACAAAGATCGACACCAGTTGTTTTTGGAACCGGAGGGGCACGATACAAATGAGGTGTATTTGAACGGCTTCTCCACCTCTCTGCCAGCGGGAATGCAGCAGGAATTGGTAAGGATGATCCCCGGTTTCGAGGAAGTAGAGATCATACGACCCGGCTACGCCATTGAATATGATTATGTGGATCCGCGCGAGCTTGGCCCGGATCTTCAGTGCCGCAAGACCGCAGGGCTGTTTCATGCCGGGCAGCTTAATGGGACCACGGGTTACGAGGAGGCGGCCTGCCAGGGGTTACTCGCGGGCATCAATGCTGCAATGCTGGTTCAGGGCCGCCAACAATTTCGCTTAACACGGGAAGAATCCTATATTGGCGTACTGGTGGATGACTTAATCAAACAGGGAGTAGATGAGCCTTATCGTATTTTTACTTCGCGTGCGGAGTGCAGGCTTTCGTTAAGGCACGACAATGCCGATGAGCGACTGCGGGCATACGGACGGCGGATCGGGCTCGTCGGCGACAGCGATTGGGAACGTTTTAATAAGCGAAGAGATCGAATTTCCAAAGTTAAGGCGGCTTTGCAGACAACCCGTTTAAAGAGGTCCGATGCCGCCTATGCGGCGTTGACGGGGAGCACGGGGATTGACTTGGGCGACTCGACGACGCTGATGGATTTGGCTCGAAGGCGCGAAATTGGCACGAGTACGGTACTTCGCTTGTTGCCCATGCAAGTCCAATCGTTTGCGCGTTTAGAGGATTTAGAGTCAGCGTTGGCGGATAATTTGTATGCAGGCTACATTCAAACTCAAGAAGCGGCACGGCAGCGTTTGCGTCACCATGATGGGACGCGGATACCCGAAACTATCGATTTTCGTGCGTTGAATGGGCTATCGCATGAGATGGTTGAAAGGCTGGAGCGAGTCCGCCCTCGAACCTTCGCAGAAGCTAGAAACATACCCGGTTTAACACCTGCCGCGCTGTCCACTCTTTTGATACGCGTCACGGCACCCGGGAGCTAAAAATGTTCCACGTGTCCCACGCCCAAAAGGGGACACGTGAAACGTCAGTGGCGATAAAAAGCTCCAATTCCCCTTAAAAGTTTATAAACTGTCCTCATCTTGTGTTAACTTACGCTTCCTTCTCGTCTTTGTTGGACAACACGCATGGCCAGGACAATCGCAGTCGCAAATCAGAAAGGCGGTGTGGGTAAGACCACTACGGCAGTGAATTTGGCCGCCGTGTTAGCGAGTAAAGGGGTTCCGGTCCTACTCGTCGACTCCGACCCGCAGGGAAACGCTACCTCAGGAGTAGGCATTACACGAGGAAGTTTCCGAAAGAGCATTTATCACTGTGTTGTTTTGGGTGAGTCAGTTGAGGATACGATCCTGCCGACAGAGAGTTCAAACCTCAGCGTTTTGCCCGCTAACAAGGACCTGGCAGGCGCCGAAGTCGAACTAGTCGATATCGAAAGGCGAGAATTCAGGCTCCGCGAAGCGCTTGCAACCGTCGAGACCCACTACAGTTACATCATCATCGATTGCCCGCCATCGCTCGGCCTCCTGACCCTCAATGCATTAACGGCCGCTCGGTCTCTACTCGTACCGATACAATGTGAATACTATGCGCTCGAAGGCGTGACTGAATTATTCGACACCCTCGCGCGCATCCGCCGGCTGCATAACCCCGGACTTACAATCGAGGGCTTGCTCCTCACCATGTATGACGAGCGCACGAATTTATCAGCCGCTGTCGCGTCCGATCTACGAGATTTCTATGGTCAACAAGTTTTTACAACCGTGATCCCCCGAAACATTCGTCTGGCCGAGGCGCCCAGTTACGGAAAACCGATCACACTCTATGACGTCCATTCCAAAGGGGCGGAAGCCTACTTTCAGTTAGGTAAGGAGATAATCGCGCATGACACGAAAGGCATTGGGTCGGGGATTGGGAGCGCTGCTGTCCGCTGAGGGTACCGCCACTGCGACGGAAGAAGCCACAGAATTTCCCATAGATCTAATTGACCCGAGTCAGTTACAGCCCCGCATACTTTTCGACGACGCCAAGTTGGCTGAGCTCGCTCAATCTATACGGGCCAATGGTGTGGTTCAACCGCTCCTCCTGAGGCGAAAGGGAGCAAGGTTTGAGTTGATTGCCGGAGAGCGTCGGTGGCGGGCTGCGCAACTTGCCGGATTAACAAAGGTACCAGGAGTTCTTCGGAACGTTTCTGATGAAAAAGTTTTAGAGCTCGCCCTGATTGAAAACATCCAGCGCGAAGATTTGAATCCCATTGAAGAAGCACGAGCCTACAAGAAGCTAATAGATACCGTGGGTCTTACCCAGGAGGTCGTTGCAGAGCGCGTCGGGCGGGATCGCTCCTACGTGACGAATTACTTGCGCTTGCTGCGACTCCCAGAGGATTTGCAGGAGCTACTGCAAAACGGTCGCCTTAGTACCGGTCACGCGAGAGCACTTTTGGGCGCCGAAGATTTGGATGTACAGCGGCGAATTGCGCGGAAAATAATCGATGGCGATTTGTCGGTGAGGGCGACAGAACAGCTGGTAAGGCAGGTGGCTGAGCCGCGTCGCGCCCGCGCAAATAGTCCAGGAAAGATGGCGGACAACGACGCAAATGTTCGCGCAGCAGAGACCCGGCTACGGCGACAATTTGGTACGAAAGTCCGAATTATCCAAAACCGCGAGCAGGCGGGGGGTCGTATCGAGCTAGAGTTTTACACTACCTCAGATCTTGACCGCCTTTACAATTTACTAGTGAAGGCCAGTTGACACACCTTCGATTGTACGACGTACCACGAGCCGCGCCCACGATACGGTGGTAATAAGTACAAGGGGAGTCGCCGAACGCCCGATTCGTGAATGAGGGCTTTACTCAGTTTGGGGCCTGTACGCTCTGCTTGACCGCTTTTTGAGGGCGATGTTAGACTCCGACGCTTTTGTCTCGGATTCGATTGCAGTGGAGGATGTGAGTTGATGCTTTTAGCATTTGCGGAGAGCTCTATTCAATTGGTGCCTGACGGCACGCTGCTGTTGCATCTGGTAATCATCGCCACGATGGTGGCGCTTCTGAACGCCACGTTATTGAAGCCGATCAACGACATCCTGGAAAAGCGTGAACGGCTGACCCGAGGGAGGCTGACTGAAGCTGATCAGACGCTGGCCAGCGTGACGAAAAAGGTTCGGGAGTACGAACAGCGTCTGCGAGACGCTCGCGCTGAGGGGTATGCGTTGATGGAGCAGGAGCAAGCTGTGATCGCACGCGAGAGAGAGCGTAAGGTA
Source organism: Pyrinomonadaceae bacterium (assembly GCA_046262135.1). Classification (GTDB taxonomy): domain Bacteria; phylum Acidobacteriota; class Blastocatellia; order Pyrinomonadales; family Pyrinomonadaceae; genus PSRF01. Next base: position 17,322 of record JBHENH010000024.1, on the reverse strand, counting down.
TCAGAAGTCAAATCTGAGATAACCAATAGGATCGGCAGCGAAAAGGAAAAGCTGCGGATTGAAGCAGAGCAGGTGAAAGGTAGCTTGAAAAGCAGGGCGCGTGAGATGGCAGTTCAAATCAGTGAGCGGATCCTCCGTCGTCCAGTTTCAGAGCGAGACTTGTGAAGAGCGGTGTTGCCTATCAGTTTAAATATCCTCAGCTTAATGTACGCGAGTGACGAACATCTCCCTCCATGGTGGAACTATCCGGGTTTGGAGTTATGGAAATTCGTCAACTTATTCGTCTTCATTGCTGCCGCAATTTATTTGCATCATAAATTCGGAAGACCTATTCGGGAAGCTTTGCGGTCCCGTAGTGAAAGAATCAAGCTGGAGTTAATCAGAGCTCGAGAGGAACATTCTAAGGCGTTAAAAAGATTGACTGAGGTGGAAGCACGGTTCGATACGCTGGACGCGGAAGTTACGGCAATAAAAGAAAAGGCTCGGGCTGAAGCGGAGGCTGAAAAGAAACGCCTTCTCGCTGCCACGGACAACGAGATCGCAAAAATGCGGGAACAATCGAAACGAGAAATTGAAAGTGCCGGTAAGACTGCAAGGCTCGAGCTGCGTAAGTTTGCGGCGCAGGAAAGCGTGCGCTTGGCAGAAGAGATTCTGCAGACTGAGATTGGTCCTGAAGATGATGCGAGGTTAACAACAATCAGTGTTCAAGAACTTGGGGGGATGCGTCATTGAGTTCACAGACGGTAGCAAGACGCTATGCGTCAGCAGTCGCCGATGTAATCGTCGAGCGCAAAGAAGAGGCTGATGTACGAAAGGAACTGCTCGCCTGGGAAGAAATGATTTCGGGCAACGCACGACTGCTTGAGGCATTCAGTAACCCGACGGTTGCGTACGACCAAAAGGCGAAGGTTCTAAATGATCTAATTACTCGTACCAAAGCCCGGCCCACCACTGCAAACGTTCTTCGGATACTGTTAAAGAACCAAAGAATCGCGGAACTACATCAAGTAAACCTCAAGCTGGCGCAGATACTCGACGAACGCTCCGGTATGATCAGTGCGCAGGTAACGTCGGCTCGGCCGGTGGCCGACGCTACGAAGCGAGCGTTGGAAAAGAAGCTGGGGGAAATGACCAGCAAAAAAATACGTTTAAGTTTTTTGACTGACGAATCGCTTCTCGGCGGAATCGTTACGAGAATAGGCTCGACAATCTACGATGGTTCGGTACGGAATCAACTGCGGCGGCTCGGCGATGAACTAGCGGGTTAACACCAGAAGGAAAATGATGGAACCAATTAGAGCTGACGAAATCAACGAAATTATCAGGAAGCAGATCGAGAATTTTGAGTCTGGCGTAACGGTGATGGAAGTGGGCACCGTCATCAAGGTGGGCGACGGAATTGCCGAGATTCACGGACTTGAAAAAGTTATGGCCGGCGAGTTGTTGGAATTTCCCCACGACGTTCGCGGGCTAGCTCTGAATCTGGAAGAGGATAAGGTGGGCGCAGTCCTCTTCGGTGAATATCAGGCCATCAAGGAAGGCGACCTCGTTAAGCGGACCGGCCGCATCATGCAAGTCCCGGTAGGCGATGCCATGGTTGGACGGGTGGTCGATGCCCTTGGAAATGCGATCGACGACCGCGGACCCATTGTTACCGATACTTATTTCGCTATAGAACGTATTGCTCCCGGTGTGGTAGACCGGCAACCTGTTAAGGAGCCGCTGCAGACGGGACTCAAAGCGATCGATGCAATGGTTCCTATTGGCCGAGGACAGCGTGAGCTGATTATTGGCGATAGGCAGACAGGTAAAACTGCCGTCGCTGTCGACACAATCATTAACCAGAAAGGCAAAGATGTAATTTGCATCTACGTGGCCATCGGACAGAAAGCGTCGACGGTCGCGCAGGTGGTGAAAACGCTTGAAGACTTTGGGGCTCTCGAATACACGATTGTCGTTAAGGCAACTGCGTCAGATCCTGCAGCCATGCAATTCCTCGCTCCGTATTCCGGCGCGGCAATGGGTGAGTATTTCCGCGACAATGGGCGTCATGCTTTAACCATTTATGACGACTTGTCTAAGCAAGCCGCTGCCTACCGCGAGATATCACTGCTGCTGCGTCGTCCACCGGGTCGCGAAGCCTACCCGGGCGACGTTTTTTACCTTCACTCGCGTTTGCTCGAACGCGCGGCGAAAATGTCCGATCTGAAGGGTGGTGGCTCTCTAACCAGTCTCCCCATCATTGAGACACAGGCCGGAGACATCTCGGCTTATATTCCTACTAACGTCATCTCGATTACAGACGGTCAGATATTTTTGGAGGCCGACCTATTCAACAGTGGCATTCGTCCGGCCATCAACGTGGGCAACAGTGTGTCGCGAGTTGGAGGTTCCGCTCAGATAAAAGCGATGAAGCAAGTCGCCGGAACGCTTCGAATAGATCTTGCTCAATTTCGAGAGTTACAAGCCTTTGCTCAATTCGGTTCTGATCTCGATAAGGCAACTCAGGCGCAGCTTGCTCGTGGAGAACGTCTAGTCGAGATCCTGAAGCAGCCTCAATACCAGCCGATGAACGTCGAGAACCAGATTCTCGTCATTTGGGCAGCCAGCAATGGATACGCAGATGACGTTGCGGTTGAGGATGTCCGCCGCTTTGAAGCCGAATTGCTCAAGTTTGTGGAAAGCTCGCATCCAGGACTATTGCAAAGCATCCGCGATAAGAAGAGCCTGACGGACGACATTGTGTCGGATCTAAAACAAGCGTTGAACGATTTCAAAGACATGTGGACGGAACGGACAGCCGCAGCAATGTCGGAATCCAGTGTCGCGGGATCCGAGTCGCTGCAGCCCGCCAGGGCCGGAGCTTAGTTTTCATCGCATGCCGAATCTCTTAGATATTCGCCGGCGCATAAAGTCGGTTAAGAATACGCAGCAGATAACGAAGGCCATGAAGATGGTCTCTGCGGCAAAGCTAAAGCGCGCACAAGACCGCGTGGTTACGGCGCGCCCCTTCGCAAACAAAATGATGGAGGTGGTGGGCGGTCTGTCGCAGCGGATTGACGAAGATTTCCATCACCCACTGCTCGACGCCCGGGGCGACGAGCGTTACCTGCTAGTACTTATTACGGCAGATAAAGGCCTATGCGGCGCCTTCAACACTAACCTGATTAAGGCGGCGCAAACTTTTATTGCCGATAATCCAACCAAACAGATTGAGATTTTGGCTGTCGGTCGTAAGGGCAGAGACTTCTTTCGACGAAGAGGCGCCAGTCTTGCCGGCGAGTATATCGGGCTCACCGGAAAGGGCCGCGTGGAATTCGCTGAAGCGCTCGAAGTAGCTCGCGATGTCATTCAGCGTTTTACCGAAGACGAGCAAATAGACAAGGCTTTTGTCGTCTACAATGAATTTAAATCAGTGCTTCAACAGCGCGTCGTCGTCGAACCGCTTTTGCCCGTTGCCAACCAATCAACAGTGGAGGCTGAAGAAGCAGGGGCGTCTCGCGTTGATTATATTTACGAACAGCCTCCAGGTGACATCTTCGCTCGACTTCTTCCGCGCCTGGTTGAAACTCAAATATTCCGTGCTTTGCTCGAATCGATAGCATCAGAACAGGGGGCCAGAATGACCGCGATGGACTCTGCCTCCAAGAATGCGCGCGAGTTAATTGACTCACTGACCCTGAATATGAATCGCGTTCGCCAGGCAGCCATTACTAATGAGATTATCGAAGTCGTGTCCGGGGCGGCCGCCCAGTAGCCCGGGAACTTCTTAATACAATTTCAATAGGGGAAGCAGCAGTTGCCGCTTCCCTAAATTTTTTCTCACGGATGTGCCAAGGACCTCAGAACCGACACATGGAGAAATCGGATTCGTCCACAATCCTGCGACTTTGGCGGTATGGACCACTTCTTCTGTGGATGGCATTCATCTCGTTGGCGTCGACCCATGGGTTTTCTTCGCTAAATACATCTATTGTTATCGGTCCACTACTTCGGTGGGCTTTTCCAGACTTAAGCGATGCCGGATTGGCTGCAATCCACTTTTTGATCCGCAAGGCCGCGCACGTTGTCGAGTATGCGATCCTGGCGTTCCTCGCCAGGCGAGCGTTCATTACTTCGTCGGTTGAGCTACTTCAGCGGCGATGGTTTCAGGGGGCCTTATCACTCCTTTTGATCTACTCATTGCTGGATGAATTCCACCAGAGTTTCGTCTCGTCACGTACGGCGTCGATCTATGACAGCGCGATTGATGTCGCTGGTGGGTTAACGGTTCTTCTTATCTTTAAGTTCTATGGCAGACCTGTTAACGATGGTGCTCAAAGGGTAACTACGTAACGATGTTGTCCAATTCTTCTTTCCTCGACGTTGCGTTTTATGCAATATTTCTCAATGATTGGCGCCGCGGAATTCAACAACAATTGGCGCTGCATTTGTTCTGCCTAGCTTTTGCTAAAGGAGTGAAACATGGGAATTTTTGACGCCATCCGCTCACAGTTCATCGAAGTTATTGAATGGCTTGATGATTCTGGAAACACAATTCTTTATCGTTTTCCTGTTCAGGGCCAAGAAATTAAGAACGGTGCACAGTTGACCGTCAGGGAATCGCAAACCGCGGTATTTGTGTACCAGGGACAGATAGCGGATGCTTTTGGCCCAGGTCTCTATACTATTGATGGCGGCAATACACCCATATTGACGAAACTCGGGGCCTGGAAATATGGGTTCAATTCACCCTTCAAAGCGGAAGTTTATTTTGTAAACACTAAGCAGTTCACCGATCTAAAATGGGGCACGTCAAACCCTGTGATGATGCGTGACACAGATTTCGGGATGGTACGCCTCCGTGCTTTTGGAATCTATTCGATTCGCGTTACGGACCCGCGGGCCCTAATTAAGGAGGTCGCCGGTACGAACGCGCACTTTGTAACAGAAGACATTGAAGGCCAACTGAAAAGAACCTTAGTGAGTGGCTTTAGCGATGCGCTGGCGGAATCAAAGATTGCGGCGCTTGACCTTGCTTCCAACTATGACGAACTGGGCAAGTTCACCCGGAGCAAACTTGCCAACGACTTCAATTCGTTCGGACTGGATTTAACGAAGTTTGTGATCGAGAACATTTCGCTGCCGGCGGAAGTTGAAACTGCTATGGATAAGCGAACTTCCATGGGGGTAATCGGAGACGTCGGACGTTACGCGCAATTTCAAGCTGCTGATGCAATGCGTGACGCAGCACAAAACACTGGTGGCGGAGCGGGGACGGGCGCGGGCCTCGGCGCCGGATTCGCGATTGGCAATGCCATGGCCGGTGCGATGACCGATGCAATGCGTCAATCCCGAACTGAGGCGGGGAATGAGTCGGGCGGGGCCTCCAAGATCAAATGTCCAAAGTGTGGCGTGACAAACCTTTCGGACGCAAAATTCTGCAGTGATTGTGGTACCAAATTGACAACCTCCCCACAGACGATGCCGTGCGCCAAATGTGGAGCTCAGATGCAAGCTGGCGCTAAATTCTGTAATGAGTGTGGAACTAAAGTCGAGCAGACCGGCTGAAAGCGAAGCTACTGACGTTGACTTCTCGAAGGCCCGGTGCTTTGCCGGGTCTTTTCTTTCGACTATGACGTCACATTGCTGTTACGGCATTGGATTGTTCGAACCTGAAAATTGAGATTGTACCGATACAGCACAGCAATTCGTCTTGGTAGTTTCCCCAAACGCGGTGGTATTCTGGCTTCTGAAACCCCGACACCTCTTTAGCGAAGGCCAAGCTGATCCGATGTTTAACCATTTCAAGTCACCTCGCCGCGTGGTCATTACCGGCATGGGATGTGTGACCCCTCTTGGCATAGGTCGAGAAGCATTTTGGGATGCGTTAATCAAGGGTGAAAGCGGCGTGCGCCGGATAGAATCGTTTGACGTTTCCAATTCTCCTGTGAAGATCGCTGCTGAAGTCCGCGACTTCGATTGGGAGGCACAACTCAATCCAAAGGATCGAAAGCATGTTCCCCGAACAGTTCCACTTGCATTGGCTGCTGCGCGAGAAGCTCTGAAAGATGCTGACCTGAAAATAAACGAACTTGACCTGGAGCAAAGAAGGGCCATTGGGGTGGAGTTAGGAACGGGCGGTGGTGGGCTGGCTTTTACGGAGCAGCAATATTCCTACTGGTACGTTGGGCCCGTCAACAAGGCAAGTGTGTACACCATTCCGTCCTCGACACACGGAGGCTTGTCGAGTGAGTTGTCTATGGCGTTTGGATTTCGTGGGCTTTCCCATATCGTCTCCACCGGCTGTACCAGCTCAACGGACGCGATTGCTTACGCGGCTCAACACATCGCGTTGGGTCGGCAGGATGTGATGCTTACTGGTGGTGTGGATGCGCCAATTGCTCCCGGCATCCTGGCAGCCTTCAATCTTATGACGGTTCTGACGAGCGACTACAGCGATGAACCGCACAGGGCGTCCCGTCCATTTTCTTTAGGTCGTTCCGGGATCGTGTTAGGCGAGGGCGCGTGGATTTACGTTCTCGAGGAATTGGAACAGGCACGAACGCGGGGAGCAAGAATCTATGGTGAGGTGACGGGTTATGGGGCCACGTGTGATGCATATCACCGCGTGCGTCTCGAGGAGAGTGGGGATGAACCGGCGCGCGCGATGAAACTCGCACTCGCAGATGCGGGCCGCAACCCGGCAGAACTTGACTATGTAAATCTGCATGGCACGTCGACCGTTCTCAATGATCGGATTGAAACAAGTGCACTTAAACTTGCTTTGAATGGTCAGGCCATTACGACGCCGATGTCGGCGACGAAGTCACAGATTGGACATCCGCAGGGCGCGAGCGGCGCGGCGGGTTTGGCGGCAACTCTTTGCGCCATGCACACAGGGATCATTCCTCCGACGATTAATCTGGATGAGCCCGATCCACGCTGCGATCTCGACTACGTGCCTAACCAACCAAGAAAGGCGGACGTGCGAATCGCACTTTGCAACTGTATCGGCTTCGGTTCAAAGAATAGTGCGCTGGTAGTAGAAAGGATCTAAAGGATCTAGACGTAACGCAAACTGTTAGTTTGCGGGCCGACGGTGAAAGCCTCTTTAGGAAGTAGAGTTAACTCGAGTACCGCCAAAACTCACCTGAGCGAATCGCAAACTAACAGTTTGCTTTACCAAACCCAACAGTTCGCCCAACGACCAGCTGTTTGCGTTAGCCCCATCAATCAGCTACGCTTTAAGTTGAAATCACTTAACGAGTTATGTCTCAAATAACAGAACAATTAGTACTTGATGCGCTGCGCCAAATTCAGGATCCCGACCTGCATAAGGATATTGTCACGCTCGGGTTTATCAAAGACTTAGAAATAGATGATGGGGCGGTTTCTTTTCGAATCGTCTTGACGACGCCGGCATGTCCGGTCAAAGCAGAAATGGAAAGCGCCGCGCGCGACCTGGTGGGGAATTTGCCCGGCGTTTCGTCCGTTGCCGTGACGATGGATGCAGAGGTTCCAAAAGGACGAGGGATCGGTGACAAGATTGCCATCGATGGTGTGCGCAACATCCTTGCGGTTTCCTCGGGCAAGGGTGGCGTGGGCAAATCGACGGTAGCTGTAAACCTGGCCGTTTCGCTGGCGCTGGATGGCGCGCGCGTCGGAGTCATGGATGCTGACGTCTACGGCCCCAATGTGCCAATCATGTTGGGGGCGAGCGAAGCGCGTCCCGAGATCGATGTCAATAAGCTGGTTCCGATCGAAGCTTATGGCGTCAAACTAATGTCTATGGCGCTGCTACAGCCCGGCGACAAACCGATGATCGTTCGTGGTCCAATTCTTCACGGGTTAGTAAAGCAGTTTCTCTCGGACGTGAAATGGGGTGAGCTGGACTACTTAATCGTCGACATGCCGCCCGGAACAGGCGATGTGCAACTATCGCTGGCGCAGTTGGTGCCGGTTCAGGGCGCGGTATTGGTAACGACGCCACAGGACGTCGCAGTCGCTGACGTACGCCGCGCTCTGCGCATGTTTGAAACGGTGGCGATCCCCATCCTTGGAATTATCGAGAACATGAGCTACTTCATTGCTCCTGATACAGGCACTCGATATAACATCTTCGGAGCAGGTGGCGGAGAAAAATTGGCTGAGATGTATCATGTGCCCTTGCTTGGTACAATTCCTTTGGGAATCGAAGTAAGAGAGGGAGGCGATAAGGGGGTGCCGGTGGTTGTCAGCCACCCGGATTCTCCTCAAGCGCAGGCATTTAGACGAGTTGCCGAGGAGGTGGCCCGTCAAGTTTCAATTGAAGCGATGAAGCCTGAGCTTGTCGTTTTAGGGAAAGGTCAATAAGATGGTCGCGGGACTCGGGCTTTTGTATCATTTCCCGGCCAGAACAGCCGATTGAAACTATTTGTGACGCAATTAATATAGAAGGAGTTAAGTCGAAGATGTCTACACAAACCGTTCCCACCGGATCAACTGGTGGTACAACTGCAGCGCCGACCATGACACTCCACGTCAGTGACAGCGCAGTGGGTGAAATCAAAAAGTTTATGGCGAGCGAAGAGGGCCTGCCGGAGACCGCCGGACTTCGCGTCCGCGTCGTTCCGGGCGGATGTTCGGGTTTCCAGTACAGCCTTAATATTGAAGAGGAGTCGCGACAGGGCGATTTCGTTCTTGACGAAAAAGGCGTGAAACTTTTCGTCGATATGTTTAGCGCGCAATATCTGAACGGCGTACAAATCGACTACGTAACCGGTGTAATGGGTTCGGGTTTCACGTTCACAAATCCGAACGCCACTGGAAGTTGCGGTTGCGGTACGTCGTTTACCGCCTAATCACTCTGACAGTCATTTGGGCTGTCCTGTAAAGCAAAGCGCGGTGCGCGATTTTTGGCTCGGTTGTCTTTTCGAAAGACCGTCGAGCCACTTTCGCATACCGCGTTATTTTTTTGGCGTTGCGGTACTTTATCCCCTGGACACGATTGACAGGATCAATAAGATAAGTACGGACTATAAACAGAAGCGCTTCTGTCAACTGTTAAGCTCATAATCGGCCTGCTGGAATCTTGTGGATCTTGTTAATCCTGTCTATCGTCGCTTTTAGGTAGAATTCGTACGCGTCGTTCTCGTTAACGAACGTGCGGCGCGAGAATTTAATGCGATGAATTTAAAACAAG
>JBHENH010000024.1:0-8149 GCA_046262135.1 Pyrinomonadaceae bacterium | reverse complement strand
AATATGCGGAGTGGCTGGGCATTAATCTCTGCTTTCAAAACTTTGAAAAGGAAGTCGCAGAACTTCCAGGCGACTACGCTCCACCAACGGGCCGTCTGTTTCTCGCTACGGCAAATGATCGGACAGTGGGTTGCGTTGCCTTGCGAAAAATCGGTGACGGTATTTGCGAAATGAAGCGCCTGTATGTTCGACCGGAGTTTCGAGGCGCGGGTCTGGGTCGCACTCTCGCTGAGAAAATAATTGGCGCCGCGAACGAGATTGGATACTTGCGTATGCGACTCGATACTTTGCCCGGCAAGATGGATAGGGCTATTGCAATCTACCGTTCATTAGGCTTTACGAACATCGATCCTTATTACAATTCCATCGAAGGTGCCGCATTCATGGAACTGATCCTGGATCAGCAGCGGGGGTAAACCCACCTTCCCGATCCTGAGAGTCCCACATTGCGCATAGCTTTGTAATTGAAAGCCATTCCGCCGAAGTATCAAAAGATTTAGGTCACCTTAAGGTTGGCAAGGGTGGGCTTGCCCCGCTCTTTCTGCGGCGCTTGCTCAACTTTCTCACTTATGCCAAATTCATAGCGCAATCAATTACATTTCACGGAGCACAACGAATGCCTAAGATCGAAGCCGAAACTGCAACGGGCACACAAGTCATTGATGCCCCAAAAGGGAAGAAACTGGTTCTCGCTATAGAAGACGCTGGTATTGATATCCTTCATCGCTGCGGCGGCAATGCTCGCTGCACTACCTGCCGCGTGGAAGTTACCTCCGGGGATCCGGGCGAGATGGGAGAGCTGGAACGCAACCGCCTGGCAATGGAGACTGAACTTGCGGACCACGTCCGACTTTCATGTCAGATTCACATCAACGACGATCTAAAGGTAAAAGTGATTAATCAGGCCAGCGTAAGAGGGATGGACGCGGGTCCGCGCCCGTTAGACGATTGACCTCGACATCCGTTTGGACTGCGGGGCCCTCCACGGTGTTGCGCGGAGAGGCTTGACGCCGCTTCCAATAGCCAAATTCAGTCTGCAGGCTGCGACAGGTCACCGAAGCGGTGACAGGTCACCCCACTCCAAGTACGAACTCGATTTCAAAGCTAACATCTTTATCGGAGTTATTGCGCATTCGCTACTGCAGGGTGTAATCTTCGCACGTATTCCAAACAATCCGAGTAGACCAGGCACCGTCGCTGTTTCCGCGTGGCAATGAATCAAACAGGCCTATATACCTGTCCTACCATCACGGAGGTTGTTAATGCTAATTGAGTCAACTGTTCATCTCCCCATCAGTCTGGCTATGTTCCAGGACCTTTTTAATCCGCCCGACAGCGTAGGTTTGATGCGGGCGATTTTGCGTTGGCTCCATTTTGTTGCCGGCATTACCTGGATTGGCCTGCTCTATTTTTTCAATCTCGTAAATGTCCCTTTCCAAAAAGGTTTGGACGCAGATACGAAGAAGAAGGTGAATCCGGACCTTCTCTCTCGCGCTCTGTGGTATTTCCGTTGGGGCGCTGTCGTCACAGTATTGGCGGGCCTTGCGTATTTTGCCATGTACATACTTAAAGCAGATGTAGCCAATGCAAATGCGCTCGGAAACGGCAATATTAATCTGTGGTGGGTCTTAATCGCGTGGCTTACTTATCCAATCGTTCTGTTCGCCATAGAATTCGGCATTATCAAGAAGGTGCCAGCTTTGACGAAAGATGGTCGAGTGTTTGCGGTCGTCATGTTCATCCTGGTCGCGATAGTCACCTGGGGACTGTTGAAGTTCTTCACGGCTGAACTGACCGCCGGCGGACAAAGCTACGCCAGTAATAAGAGCTACTCGATTGGCATTGGGGGCGCTTATGGCCTCGTGATGATGTTGAATGTTTGGGGCATCATATGGCCCAACAACAAGCGGATCATCGCCGCCACTGCCGGTACAGGTCCGGCCGCGCCTCCTGAACTGGCGCGGCAGGCTTTTATCGCTTCGCGCACAAATGCCTGGCTATCGCTTCCGCTGTTACTTTTCATGGGCACTTCGCACGGCGACTGGGTGATATTCGGGAAATAGCTCAGAAGAGTTAAGTAATCAGCGGTGGGCAGTGGGTGCAGCAGCATGTTGCACACTGCCCACTTCGCTTTCCAGGTTAATTCGGACGCAGACAATGGAGGTAAGAAATGAGTTCAACGGGTTCTGATATCAATGCTCAAACGACGTTTCAACAGGAATCCTACAAAGCCAGGGAGTTCAATCTAAGCGGACTGAACGGCATTTCCGATCAGACGCTGGAGATGCACTTCAAACTCTACGAAGGCTACGTAAAGGAGACCAACAAACTAACAGAGGGAATCAGGAAATTCATTGAAGACGGCAAGGTGGATCAGGAAGAGATGCCGGCTTATTCTGAACTGACTCGGCGACTCGGTTTTGAGTACAACGGCATGGTGCTGCACGAATATTATTTCGAAAATCTGAAGCGCGGCGGCACGGGAGATCCTAATCGAACTACGCAGTTTACGAAGGAGGCCGAAGCGAGTTTTGGCAGTTACGAAATCTGGAAAGCAGATTTTGTAGGCATCGGTAAGATGAGGGGTGTGGGCTGGGCGATTTGCTACCAAAACCCGGTGAATGGACGACTATCAAATCACTGGATCACTTTACACGAAACCGGGAACGTCGCCGGCTTCGATCCAATTCTGGTGATGGATGTTTGGGAGCATGCCTATCTGCTTGACTACAAACCAGCCGAACGTCCGAAGTACATCGAAGCATTCTTCTCGAATATCGATTGGACCACAGTTGAGAAGCGGCTGGGAAAAGATAAGGGCGTACGCAGCGCGGGCGTGTAGATCAGGAGCAGGCGGCAGGAGCAGGCGGCAGGAGCAGGCGGCAGGAGCAGGGCACGGCAGCGACGAGATGAACCAGATCCGCATTTGCCCGCATTGATCCTGCTGACTGCTGATTGCTGACTGCCTGCTGCTGCGGCCTGCGGTCCGTTCTGGGGTACACTTACGAAATAGCAATTCATTCCAATAGTTCAGTCCTGGAGGCATGTATGCATCGATTTCGAAAATTTCTTTTACCAGCCCTGATGCTTGCCGCGTGTGCACTATTACTTGCTTCGTGTTCCGCTGGTAATCGAGACGATGCAAATACGACCGCAACCAGTACCGTCACTCCGCCACCAACACAGTCGTTGTCGCTCGTTCCGCGTCCGCAAAGCATTTTGGCCTTAATGAAGGAGCGCGGCGAACAGGATGAAGCGAAACCGGTACTGAAAATTGTTTCACCGGCCAGGGACGCCGTTATCGCCGGATCGACGGTTAAAGTTATCTTGAACCTGAGCGGCGAGCTGAAGAGTTATGTGCCTCACAAGGACGCGGCAACGGGAAAAGGCAATCACATCCACGTCATATTGGATAATCAACCCTACGAAGCGTATTACGAACTGAACCAGCCCTTCGAGCTTCGCAACGTGGTAGAAGGCAAACATACATTGCGTGTGTTTCCGTCCCGACCTTGGCATGAAAGCTATAAGAATGAAGGTGCTTTTCAAATGGTGAGCTTTACGGTTAAAGGCGGCGGAGATGCCAGCAAGCCCACGACGACCAATAGCGGGCAGATAGTCGCTAACAATAATCCGAACGCCGCTAAACCGCCCGTTGCCTCGCCGTCCCCCTCAGTTAACCCCGCAAGCGCTCCGAAATCCAGTCCCGGCACAAACGCAAACTCCAGCGCCACTCCCGCAGCGCCCCGGGAAGGTAAGGATGTCGCCTCCAGTACTGCAGGCGAGGTTGATCCGACGAAACCCTTACTAACTTACAGTCGTCCCAAAGGTGAATATAAGGATTCGGACGCTGATCCGATCATGATCGATTTCTGGCTCTCCAACACGAAGTTGAAAGGCGACGGCGGGGAATACACGGTCCGTTACATTGTGGATGATGACGAACCCAGATTCATCGATAAGTGGGAGCCTATCTGGTTGTCGGGCTGGCTTAATGGCAAGCATACGGTTCGCCTTGAACTCCTGGATAAAGACGGAAGGCCCGTTGAGAATGGTGGCTACAACACAACGGCACGCGAAATCACGATAGTTAAATAATGCCGCTGGTCCTCTTATAAGCCTGTCATCCCGGTCTCGGGTAATGAGGCTGGCGTCCAGGCGCGGAGTCAATTTTGCGACGACGAAAAATCGATGGTTGTCCTATAGCCGGCGCGTTGCAAATGATCGGCGATAAGTGGACTTTGCTGATCGCAAGAGATCTCGCCGCAGGGCCGAAGCGGACAATGGAACTCCATACCGGTCTGGTTCCCATCAGCAGTCGCACCCTGGTAGCGCGCTTGCGCGATATGGAGAAGGACCAATTGGTCCATCGAACAGATTTTGGCGGCAACCCACCTCACATCGAGTATGAGCTTACCGATCGCGGACGGCGGCTCCTGCCTTTGGTCGACGCGTTAAGAACGTTAGGACAATCGCTGGATTGCAATGAATGCGAGGATAGAAAGAAACATCTGGGATTTTACTGCGAAGCCTGTCCTCACAACTTTGGGTTTTCTCAGTCTGAGGCGGTTTCGGTGCCGGTTCCGCAGCCGCGCCGGCGGCAACGAGACGATTCAATAGTCTTGTTGTAGAGTTTCGCGCACTTCCCGCGAAGTTAGTCTGGTGGATTGTTTGGAATCATTGACCCATCCGGCTCGATAATCGCACGGTGATCCGGCGTGATATGTTCACCTTCGATCGTCACTTCTTCTCCGCTTGGCATAGCAACCGGCAAGTGATCCAGGAACCTTTCCGCATCAAGTGCGGCCATGCAGCCTGTGCCGGCGGCTGTTACTGCCTGCCGGTAAGTAGAATCCTGTACGTCGCCCGCTGCAAAAACTCCAGCAATATTTGTCGCCGTGGAGCGATGTGCAGTTTTGATGTAACCGACCTCATCCATGTCTAACTGGCCCTTGAACAGATCCGTGTTAGGCTTGTGGCCGATGGCGATGAAGACTCCGGCGCAGTGAAGAATGCGTTCCTGATCATTTTGTAAGTTGCGCAAACGAACTGCGGTTACACCTGCTTCCGGTTCTCCAATAATTTCTTCCAATGTCGTGTTCCAGATAAACTCAATCTTCTCATTTTGATACGCCTTGTCCTGCATGATCTTTGAAGCCCGGAGTTTGTCGCGTCGATGGACCACATAGACGTGCGAGGCGTAGCGAGTAAGAAAAGTGGCTTCTTCCATCGCTGTGTCGCCGCCGCCTACCACCACGAGCGGTTTGTTTCGGAATCCCGGCAGAGGGCCATCGCACGTGGCGCAAGCTGATACTCCATTTCCGCCAAAGCCCGTGGGTACCTTTGCCTCGCCGGGAATACCCAACCACTTGGCTGAAGCTCCGGTCGCGATAATGAGCGTGTCGGCATTGACTATGTAGTTATCAGTCTGCAATCTGAACGGCCGTTCGCTGAGATCAGCTTCTATGATCCATTCTTCCAGAAATTCCGTTCCAAAACGTTCGGCCTGTTTGCGAAATTCAACCATCAAGTCCGGACCCTGAATGCCCTCAGCGAATCCAGGGTAATTCTCCACATCAGTGGTAATCATCAGCTGGCCGCCGGGGGCCGTCTGTTTTTCAGCGTCAACAGGTGCATCAATCAGCAGAGGTTTCAGATTGGCCCGACCTGAGTAAATTGCGGCAGTCAGTCCAGCAGGTCCTGAACCGATGATTACAACCTCTCTATCCAACGTTTGAGTGGCCATCGAGTCTCTTTTGTCCCTTTTGTTTGTTGAAAAAAGTGTGACTAAATGCCCGAAAGTATAGCCTTTTCGGTTAGGCGTATAGTATAACTAGCCATATCAGAGTAGTCGAATCCGAGAGTTAGCGGCCTAACCAACAAAACAAGCCCAGCTCACACGGGGGACCCAGGCAAAACGATTGAGACCCGGCAGCGATCCGCAAACCATTGAAACGATTGGCGTCATAGGCGCAGGTACTATGGGCCACGGAATTGCGCAGGTAGCAGCTGCCGCAGGTTACCGCGTTTTGCTCCGCGACGTTGATCGAGATTCCCTTTCAGGTGGCATACAAGCCATCGAACGCAACCTCGCTAAGGGCATACAACTGGGCAAACTTACCGAAGCCGATCGTGATTCCACTCTGCAACACATTCGCGGAACTACGCAGTTAGCTGATCTTGTCGATACGGACTTGATTATTGAAGCCGCGCCTGAACGCCTCGATTTAAAACACGAAATACTGCGCGAAATCGAAAGCCATTCAACCACCAGTTTTATTTTTGCTTCAAATACGTCTTCACTTTCGATTACAGAGATTGCCAAAGCCTCTTCCAGACCAACGCAGGTAGTAGGGATGCACTTCTTTAATCCGGTGCACCTCATGCGCCTTGTGGAAATAGTCGTGGGCAAGGCGACCAGCGATGTTACAGTTGAGATTGTTCGCAATGTTAGCCGTCGATTGAGAAAAGAACCGATCGTAGTTCGTGATGTTCCGGGGTTTGCTTCCAGCCGTCTCGGCGTCGCCCTCGGACTTGAAGCAATGCGAATGCTCGAACAGGGAGTGGCTACTGCGCAGGACATCGATACGGCAATGGAACTGGGTTATAACCACCCGATGGGGCCGCTCAAACTTACGGATCACGTCGGGCTGGACATCCGCCTCAACATTGCCGAGTATTTGTACAAAGAGCTTGCTTCGGAAACGTTTCGTCCCCCTGAAGTCTTACGGCGTCTGGTTAAAGAAGGAAAGCTCGGCAAGAAGACGGGTGAGGGCTTCTACAATTGGAGTCAAAGCGGTGAGGATCGGCGCCGCGCGTATTCCTCTTGAAAGTGTAACTAAACGTGTTGCGAACCATGAGTACTCCCTACAACAACGAAGAGAGACGCTTTGCCCTACGTATGGCCCTGCGTCTTCCTATCGTGGTTTCGGGACGAGCGGACGATGGATCCGCCTGGAGCGAGCCGACTGAGACTGACGACATTTCGACGTCAGGAGCCCTTTTTCACCTCAACCAAAAGGTCAGCCGTGGCGAGCGTCTATATCTTCGCGCCCACCGGCCTGATGGAGCTCCGATCGAAGTGACCGCAGTGGTCATCCGTATCGCGCCGGCGATTTATGGAACTGCCCGTGTAGGCGTCCAGATCGCTGAGGCCGCCGAAAACTGGTTAAGACTTTTCGTTTCCTGGGTGGCCGATGAACAGCCCGCGGCCGACGCTGCCACCGAATCCGAGGCCCCTCCTTCAGAGTAAATTCCTTCGCTTTGTCCTAAGCATTTGGCAAAGTTGTTGTCTGTTTTCACTAATCTGTGTAATCTGTAATCGCGGATTCCCACCGCGGCGTTTTTAGTGACCCCGCCCCAATTTTTGCCATCCGCGCCCCACTACAATTCGGATCTCGAGGAGGGATACGATGAAACTCTGCCCACATTGTGATTTCATTTATGAGGACGATCAGACCCTTTGCGACATGGATGGGAGAGAGCTCGTGTACCGACCCGGCCCCGGCGCCAACGATGCAGTTTCGTCCTCAACATTGAGTCAGCGTCAGGAAAATCCGTGGGCGGCGGAGTCACTTACTGTTTCCGATACGACAGCGCCTGCGGCTGTATCCAAAAAGGGCGTCGATCCGAAGCCCGAAAAGAAATCTGTTAAGAAGTCTAAGAAGAAATCCACCGGCACGCTTAATCGAAAACGAGGCGCGGTGATCGCGGCGGCGTTCGTTGTTGGAATAATGATATTCATGGGGGTTTACGTTTCTTCCCGTCCCGGTGCGTCCCAACTCGAAGCGCAAGGCTCTAATGGCGCATCGCCCTCCATCATTTCGGCGGCTCCCGGCAACGGGACAGCGACCGACTCAACTGCAGCCGTCGGGGCGTCCGCGCAAGAAGTTGCACTAAAAGCGAGCCAGAATGCCGCAGCCCCGAGTGATGAAGCGGCGGATAATCTCGACAAGTCGACAGGTACAAATACCGGCGCGTCGTCAAGCAACACCGGCAATGCTAAGGTACCTTCGGCTGCGCCCCCACCTTCCGCGCCCTCCAATCGCGAATTGGCAGCCAACAACCCAAAACCGGAAAACATTTCCGCGCCAAAGGACACGGGCGCGGTTAACCACGAACCCGTCAGCGCTCCGAAAGAAACTACCCC
>JBHENH010000023.1:15218-31692 GCA_046262135.1 Pyrinomonadaceae bacterium | reverse complement strand
CTGTGTTCCTGCGCGAGGCATTAAGTCAAACGGCGAACTCTGCTCGGGCGACGGTGATTGCGGATCGTTTTGAACACATTGAGGCGCCGGACGTTGGCTTTGTTACTTGTCGGGCATTGGAGCATTTCCGGCAGATGTTGCCACTGCTTTTTAAATGGGCGCCGACCGATGCCACGTTACTGCTTTTTGGTGGGGAAGAGCTCGGAAGAGAAATCAAAAACTGCGGACTCAATAGCTCGGCGGACTGGATACCACGCTCGGAAAGGCGTTTTCTTTTCGTGGTTCCTAGCTCATAAAGACACTGCCAGTTTGCGAAGCGGACCTCCGCAAACATGGGAACAAGAAAAAGGTGCGACGCCGGCCGATGCGTCGCACCTCTTTTGTAGTTTACTGCAAACGAAAACAAGCAGTTGACCCGGAGTGGCATCTTCGGGAATCTGAACCGGGATTCGTTGCACAAACTGTTTACCGGATTCGGTCCGGATGTAGGCCTGGATCTCGATTTTCTCGCCTCGACGAGCCTCAGTCTTGTTAAGCGCGATTCGCTCGAGGGTACCCGCATACTTTGTGTCTGTGGACGAGATATCAAGTGTGACGCCCTCAATCTGAACATCGTCGAAGCCACTGCCGAGCAATGAGCTAATCGGCCCCGCCACGGACCCGGCGGCTAGTATTGGCGAATTCGACGCCGAGAAACGACGATCCACTTCGATAGTTTCCTGTCCCTTAACACTAATCGCGCCCTTGATCGTGATCGTAGAGTCTCCCAGCGCACGCTCGCTTGAAGTAATCGTATTAAAGACCGTGATATTCAGTAGCAGAGGCGTCAGAAAAGAATCGTTTGCGATTTCATACGAATAGGTCTCGCTGCGATCGCGGCTTGTGTGCAGATTGATCTTCACGGGAATCATTTTTGGCGCACGACCCAACTGGCCGAAAACGCCTGCCGCGCGATCTTGCGAAATCGAGCCCATCATCGCGCCGGGAACGGACAACTTGAAAGAATTGTTTACGTTCGGGATAACCGTGACCACTGCGGTCTCACTCATCGGCATATCGGAAGCGCCCAAACTTAAGAAAGGATGGCCAAATGCATAAATTTGCTCACCATCGCGAAATGTAACGGTGCCGGAAGCCGCAATTGAATAGTCTCCACGAACCAGTTGAACGCTCACAGACGATCCGGGTGTAAGCGTCTTCTCTGTCGCCCTGGCGAGTGGCGTGATGCCTGCAGAACCTCCAGCGCCCGAAACGGGCAGAAGGCCGTTCGCTACCAGCTGCGGTGCAAACACTGCCAGCGATTCCTGGCTGATTCCGCCGAAGACGAGTGGAGTCGCGATAGGAGTAATTTGTTGACCCATTAAAGGTAGAAGACGCGAGCCTTCAGTCACGGGCGCAATCAACGAACGCGAGCCGATCTCGGGCCGCGGTAAAGTTGCTTTCCATTCAGTGCCCGCTAGCTGAGCGAATGAGACGGCGCGAGGTTCTCCCATGTGACGTCCCCGGCTTACAGACCCCTTCTCGAAGATGTCAATCATCTGTTTGATGGGCGTAATACCCGCGATTGGCTCTTTTGAAAACGGAAAACTGAATGCAATCGCCCCAACCAACTTGCCGTCAATGTAGACTGGCGAGCCTGACATGCCTGCGAAAACTCCCGTCTTCTCGACGTTTGAGCCACTTAACCTCGCGATAATTGCAGACTGACGGGGTCCTGGAAATCCTGGCAGAACTCCGAGTATCTCCACCCCAAACTCCTGCGGCTGCGTGCCGCTAAAAACTGTCGAGGCGGTCCCCTTCATGCCGGGACGCACATCTTCCAGGGCAAAGAAACGCGGGTCGCCCGCCCTGGCATCCACCGGCGGTTTCTGCGCCACTACGAAGCCGCTCAGGCCTGTGATGAAAATCGTGATAAGAAGGATTTTTGCGAGTCTTTTCATTAATAAACCTCTTGTTATTGCTGCTTACCAGCCATCGCGCTGTGCTCAATCAGGACTATAGCTTTCAGCCTGGAGCGGGTCAAGGTAGACGCATCGTCGTGGGGCCGGCCAACGTCGGATAATCACCGCCCCCGGCGATCTCGATAACCCTTAGACGCACAATCGACAAAAAACGTTCCTCTTTGCGAGCGAGATGGTCGCGTGCTAACTTGCCGTGCATAGACGGTACGACTGTAGTGATGCGGGAATCCGGGTAATGGATCAATTCCGGTTGTGATATCGACTTGCATCGAGTTCTTGCCGCAAGCGCGGGAAGGAGGAACCCGAAGCGATCTCAGCAAAAAGGGTTGATCTTACCTGTCCTCATGAAATTTCAAACTGACGGCATCACCAAATACAGGACATCTTCATGGCCTTAATTGAAGGTTTCATCCTGGTGGGTGGCGAATCTCGCCGAATGGGCACCGATAAGTCGCGATTGGTTCTCAATGGCCAGAACTTTGTCGACCGCATTGCCGGGGAATTATTTCCGCTCACTCATTCGGTTACGGTCGTAGGTAATAATTCCGAGGGCATCCAAAGTGCACTCACTCGTCAGGTCGCAATAGCTCCTGATATCTATCCACACTGGGGATCGCTGGGTGGTCTGCACGCGGCACTTTCAGCGTGTTCAGCCGAGTGGGCCTTAGCCGTCGCGTGCGATTTTCCTTTCGTCACTACCGCTCTCTTTTCTCGGTTGGCCCATTCATGCGAAGGCTACGATGCGGTTGCTCCGATTCAACGCGATCTCGTTCCCCAACCTCTCTGCGCGCTTTATCGTGTCGCCGCCTGCCGGAACCTGGCAGAAGATTTGATTAAATGTAGCGAACGAAAACCAATTGCTCTGCTACAATCTGTCCGCACGTGCTGGGTCTCGTTTGACGAGCTGGCGGATTTGGAAGGCGCAGCTCATTTTTTTGATAACATCAACACGCCGCAAGACTACGACCGGGCGAAAAACAAATCGGAGGATAGACCGAGTTGAGGGCAGGCTGAGCCGAATCTGTAGTTCACAGTTAATCCGTCGCCTCCTCAAGCTGTGTTATGGCGCATCGACGACCACTCGGCAAGAAGCTCTTTAAGTCTCTGCTACCAATCTTATTTATCCTGGTAGTTGCTCTGGTTGTCGCACTCGGCTATATCGTCTACGGAATTTCCCGCCCGCCGCGCAGTGCCTATCTCGTCACGCCACAAACCTTCGAACAGATAAGCGGATCGGCCCTCAAAGTAACCGACGAGCATTGGCAAAACCGCGATGGCACGCCGGCGCGTGGGTGGCTCTTGCGCGGCGTCGAAGGGGCCCCGGCAGTCATCTTGTTGCATCGTTATGGCACAGACCGCTCGTCGTTATTCAACCTTGGGATCAAAGTAAACGAGGCAAACAACTTTACAATTCTCTGGCCCGACTTAAGGGGTCACGGATTGAATCCGCCTGTCGATTGGACGTCATTCGGTACTCACGAAGAAAATGACGTGCTGGCAGCTCTCGATTTCCTTCGCACTCTAAAAGGCGCAAACCAAAATCGCTTAATCGGAGATCGTGTCGGAGTTTTTGGAGTTGAGCTGGGAGCTTATGCGGCCATGCGTGCTGCGAGTCACGATCCAACGATCAAGGTTCTGGTGCTTGACTCAGTGCCGCGCGATTCAAATGAGCTCATAGACGCGGCAGTGTCAAATGATCTTAGTCTCAACAATAAGATATTGATGTCTCTGACCCGAGCAGCTACGCGAGCCTATTTTCTCGGGCACCTCGAAAATAAGAGTTCATGTGATCTGGCGAATGCTCTTAGCGCGCAGCGAGTGCTCTTATTGGCGGGGTTAGACGATGGGTACTTGCGGGAGTCGACCAAATCATTGGGGGCGTGTTTTCCGCAGAAGGGAAACGTGGAACTGAAGACTGACTTACCTTTGACCGGCTTTACGTTCCCCTCAGCGACGGGCGAACAAGGCGAGGCTTACGATCGTCCGATCATCGACTTCTTCGTAACAAATCTACGTTGAGACCCCCCCTACCTCCGCATGCTCCTTAACGCGGGTGTACCGCGACGAGTGCAAACCTTCCATTCTCGCCAATCACTTCAAATTGCGCGGGGTGCGACGTGCTCAAAAACGTCAGGTCTTCAACGCGCACAAAAGCCAGGATCACGTCGTTACGTCTCAGGCTCTCAACTATTAACTGCGTAGATCCCTCGAAAATGATGGGCTCGCCGTCCGGACCATATGCAATGCGGCCCGCGGCGTAGAATTCCGGCGTACGATCTTGCCGCTGCATCCCATAAATTGTGGCTCGCGAGTAACCCTTTGCGTCTGCGAGCTCGAGCAGGCGTTTTGAGGATTCATAGTCTGCTCGTCTCGGGGCGGCGAAATGAAGCACGGTAATCATAACGACGAGTGTAGTTCCGGCAATCAGGACTGCGAAATTCCGTTGATGAGCGAATATCAAGACGAATGTTCCCGCCAGCAGTAGCGGGATTGCGATCCAGAACGCAACTGAACCGGCTAAATGCTCGAAACGCCATGCGTAGGCCGGGCCGAGTATGGAACAGCTCAGCCATAACACCGCCGTTGCTCTGATCATGGAGGTCTTGCTTCTATTGTCAGAAGTCAATCGGGTAATTTGTTCCCCCACAATCAGCGCGGCAGCGGGCAGGATAGGGAGAATATAACCGGGCAGTTTTGAGTTTGAGAAGCTAAAGAAAATTAACGGAAAGGAAAGCCAGGCGAGCGCGAAGACGCGCAACTTATCGCCTGCATCGTCCCGCGCTCCCTCGCGTCGCCAGCGCCATGTTCTGGCCTTTAATAATCCGTCAAACAATAACGCGGTCCACGGCAAACAAAGCAATGGAAGCGCGATCAGATAGTAAAATACGGGTTGTGTGTGATGATATTTCGACGTTACATAACGCGCGAAATGGTGCTGAATAAAGAACCGATCCATAAAGGGCCAGCCGTGTTGCCAGATAACCGGCGCGTACCAGGCCGCTGCTACCGTCAGTGCCAGCGGCATGCCCCAAAGTAAGCTAAGACCGGTGGTTCGTTCCGGGATCCTCCTGCGAAGGACGTAATACCCACCTACGATCCCCGCGGGAATTATGATTCCTACCAATCCCTTAGCGAGAAGAGCGAGTCCTATGAAAACGTAGAAACCTACAAGGAAGCTGCGCGGTTTTCCCCGTAACTCGTAAACAATAAAAAAGGCGAGCGCCCATGTTATTGTCACCGTTAAAATGATGTCGAAACTAGCTGCCCGCGAGAAAGCGACCATTCCGATGCTCGTTGCTGACACGAGTGAGCCATAAAAACTGAGGTTCTTGAGTTCAGGATTATTTCGTTCGGCGTGGCGGCCGATCCAAAATACGGCGACGATAGTCAGTAAGCCAGATACGGCCGCAGGCAGGCGTGCTGACCATTCTGAAACTCCAAAAAATTCGAAGGCCGCCATCATCATCCAGTACAACAGGACAGGTTTTTCAAACCATAGATGCCCTCCCAGCGTGGGAGTAATTAGATCGCGACGGACAAGCATTTCGCGAGCGACTTCGGCATAGCGAGGTTCATCTGGTCCAACCAGAGGAAGGTGGCCCAACCCATAGAAATAGAAGCCGGTAATCGCCAGAAAGAGGAGAATATTGCCGCGCTTGGCAAGCCTTGAAGGTTGCAAGTATAGTCAACTCCCGAAATGGATAGTTGTCGTGGTTAGTTCTCAGTAGTTAGTGGCAGCAATCAGTTTCTCATCGTCGCTCTCTGCTGAACACGATCACCCATGACCAACTGAGTATCAACGAAATGAAACCCATAAGACAAACGACAAATCGTCAAGCCTTGGCGAACCGCAGACACTAACACTACTGACTACCTGCCAATGGGACTACTGACTACTCTAGGAACTACTATGTTACGTACCGCAGTGATCGGCGTGGGCCATCTGGGTAGACAACACGCGCGCATCCACTCCAACCTTGCCGGGGAAACGTTAATCACCTTTGTGTCTGTTTGCGACCTCAATGAACAAACCGCCAGGGACGTGGCTTCTGAGCGTAAGGTCGAATGGACCACTGACTGGCAAGACCTCATTGGAAAGGTGGACGCCGTTAGTCTCGCAGTGCCCACCGAATCGCATTGCCAAATCGCTTGTGCGCTCCTGGAGGCAGGCATTCACGTGTTGGTGGAAAAGCCCATTGCGCGAACGCTCGACGAGGCCGAGAAGATAATTGGCGCCGCGCGGAAAGGCCGAGCTTTGTTGCAAGTCGGGCATTTGGAACGATTTAATCCAGCGATGGTCGCGTTGCGTCCTCATGTGCGAAAACCGGTTTATTTCGAGATTCACCGCGTTGGTGAGTTTACTGCGCGTTCGCTCGACATTGACGTGGTCCTTGATCTGATGATTCATGATCTTGACATTGTGCAGTGGTTGGTAGGAGAGGACATAGAAGTCACCGAACTCAGCGCCGTCGGTATTCCCATACTGACGGAAAAGGTGGATGCGGCAAACGCCCGGCTGGAATTCTCGTCCGGCGCCGTCGCGAACATTACTGCTTCACGAGTCGGAACCGAAAAAATTAGGAAAATGCGCTTCTTTCAACCGCACGATTACGTGGCTCTCGATTACACGACTAAGCGCGCCTCAATTAGTAGCCTGGCGCCGCCGACTGCAACCGGCACGTGGCCGGGTGTGCAGGTTAGAAATCTTGATGTCCTCGATGTCGAACCGCTGCGGGCAGAGATATCTGCATTTATTGAAGCAGCGCGCAACGGGCTTCCTTCCCCGGTGTCTGGAATGGAGGGGCGGAACGCACTCGCTCTTGCGTTGCGTGCTTTGCAGAGAATTGCCGAGCATAGCGCCAAGGTTAAACTCGAAGTGAGTGCAGCTGACTCCAGCTCTCTGTAATTCCAATGACAACCCGCGTCCCTGAGATCTCCTCATTTCTCGAGCAACGAATCGCAGCGGGCGACTTTCCTTCGGCTGTTTACATTGTCGCTGAGAAGGGCCGAGCAATCTTTTCTGACGCGCTCGGCAACTCTGTCCTGGAACCTCAGCGTATGGCCGCCACCCGTGAAACGATTTACGACCTGGCCTCGCTTACCAAACCATTAATTACGGGTCACCTTTGCGCCAGCCGAATACAATCGGGCGAGCTCACCCTCGACAGCTCAGTCGCACAGTATCTGCCCGAATTTGATCGTCCGGACAAAAACACTATCACCCTTCGCGAGTTACTTACTCACAGCTCAGGCTTACCCGCCTGGCGACCGCTTTACATTTTGGCAGATGGTGAACCTGACACGGCGATTGCTGCAATCGTGAACTTGGATCTGGATTACCAGCCGGGCCGGCGCGTCGTCTATAGCGATTTGGGATTCATTGTTCTTGGACTGATGCTCGAACGCCTCACAGCCAAACGATTGGCCGATCTGGCTCATAACGAAATCTTTCAGCCTCTGAGTTTGGAGCGAACTTTTTTCAACCCCGAAATGGCGATGCAGACCGGAATTGCCGCTTGCGAAACTGGAAACGGTTATGAGCGAGAAACCTGTCGCGAGATTGATGCGGGTCCCTACGAGAAGTGGCGCGAGAATTTAATATGGGGTGAAGTTCACGACGGAAACGCGCATTTTCTTGGAGGCGCAGCCGGTCACGCAGGACTTTTCTCGACGGCAGAAGAGACGCTGGCGCTTGCGAGCCAATTTTTGCCTGACTCGCAAGGCGACAAGCGAAGATTGCTGACACCCGAAACAACCGATCTGTTCCGCACAAACTTCACAGTGGGTCTGGAAGAAAGTCGTTCTATTGGGTGGCAGTTGGCAGACACAAAAGACTCAGCCGCCGGACCGGATCTTCCTCCTGATAGCTTTGGTCATTCGGGCTTCACCGGTACAAGCTGTTGGATAGATCCTCATTCCGAACGCATCTTTATTCTATTGACGAATCGCACCCATGCACGCTCGCTGCCTTTTGCGAATATCAATGGCGTGAGGCGCACATTTCACAGTCTTGCCGTTGCCGCGCTCGATAGCCGCTGAACAACGATTGGAGGCACAGCCTCGTCGAGCCAAAAGAGTGCGGTGCGGAAAGGCATAGCCATTCCGCAATTCAGGCAGCCGAAGCCGCGGGCCTACTTGGAAAGTATTGTAAAGGCTGTCACTCCCACGAAAACTCGATCACCCTTGCGGAGCTTCACCGCTAAAGTTTCCGGCTTGGGCCGGGTGGCAATGATAGGTTTCGCTGTCGGACTCTCTGGAGTTTCAGTAGTTAGGTAATAAGGCATCTCGCCTTGTTCACACGCTGGATCGCCAACCGGATCAATCCTGATCCGCAATCGCTCAAAAGCTCCGACAAAACTTATCTCTTCAACGATCCCGCTTGAGAGACACGTGTGGCCAGCGGGAAGAATCTGCGTCTTACTTAGAGAAACATCCTCAGGCCGGAAGATAAGCTTGATCGCCTGCCCCGGAGTGAACCTGGCTTCGTCTATGCGGGACGGAATTTTGGCCGAACCGATGTCGATGTGATGCTGTTGAATGACTCCTTCCAGAATGTTAGCGGCACCGAGAAAGGTAGCCACATACTCACTCGCGGGATGATTGTAAACTTCATCCGGTGTTCCAATCTGTTCAATACGCCCAAGATTGATTACAGCGATCCGATCCCCTAACTCCAGCGCTTCTTCCTGATCGTGAGTGATGAAGACGGCCGGCACGTTGACCTTTTTCAAGAGGGCCCGGATTTCCCGTCTCAAGTGACTTCGTGTTTGGGCGTCGAGGGCGCCGAACGGTTCGTCAAAGAGCAATACTTCCGGCTTGTAAGCCAGCGTGCGGGCTATGGCGACGCGCTGCTGTTGTCCTCCTGAGAGTTGCGATGGGTATTTCTTGCGATGCTCTTCCAGCTGGACAAGGGAAAGCAACTCGTTCACCGTTTTCTTGATTTCCTTGCGGCGGCGATTCCTTATCCTTAGGCCATACCCGATGTTTTTCTCCACAGTCATCTTTGGAAAGAGTGCATACGATTGAAAGATCACTCCAACGCCGCGTTCCCGAGCCGGCAGCTCCGTTACGTCTTTGCCGTGAAGCATGATTTTCCCAGTGTAGGGTTGTTCCAGACCGGCAATGATTCGCAGGATCGTGGTCTTGCCGCTTCCCGACGCTCCTAATAGGACCAGCGCCTCGCCTTCGGCCACATGAAACGAAATGTTTTGGAGCACACCTGTTTTGCCAAAGAACTTACTAACGCCTACCACGCTGGCCGCAGCCTGGGACCGCCCTTCCTTAGAAGCAGGATGCGCTGCGTTTTGATTGATAATGGCTTTCTGAGCCTTCAATTCAGGTACCTCAGTCGACATCGAGCCAATCCCGGGCAAAAAATAGGACGCTAAAGATTAGAAACGAGAATAGTGCTAGAACGATCGCTATAGCGTTCGCCGCTTCGATCTGACCCTCGTTAAATTTGGCGAAGATGTAAAGTGGCGCCGTCTGTGTCCGGCCTGCCAGGTTGCCCGACACGAGAATCGTGGATCCAAACTCGCCGACTGCGCGCGCGAAAGTCAATAACGCTCCAGACACGATTGCACCTCGCAGTGAAGGAAGCGTGACATGCCAGAAAGTTTGCATGCGCGTGGCGCCAATCGTGGCTGACGCTTCTTCGAGCGAGCGGCTCATAGTGTCAAATACAGGTTTAATAACGCCGAACGCCAGTGGAAAAGTGACAAAAATGTTTGCCAGAATGATAGCTTTTGCTGTGAACATCAGCTCCACACCCTGTGGCCTCAGAAAACGTCCCAGCGTTCCGTAAGGCCCCCATAAAAGCAGCAGAGCGAAGCCTGCAACCGCGGTAGGAATTGCGGTCGGCAGTGAAATTGTAACGATTAAAGCGTTCCGGCCCCAGAAGTTGTAGCGTGAAAGCACGTACGCAGCGAATAGCCCAAAAAGAACATTAAATACGGTGGCCCAGAAGCTTGTAACCATTGAAAGCTTGAGTGCGAAAATGGCTTCGGGGGCGGTGAGAGCTGACCAGAAACTTGGTAGACCCTTGCTGGTTCCAAAGATGAAGATGGAGAGGAGCGGCAACAACACCAGCGGCAGCATCATGAAAATGAGCATCCAGATGCTTAAAGGTCGCGCAACGTCGAAGCCACGGACGTGCCGCATTGTCGGGATTAATGAACTCATAATCGTCAGGTGGCAACAGAATGTGATCCTGCTGTTGTGACTTCGTGGGCTTAGTTATTAACTACTTTCTCCTCTGTACCTGATTTTTAAATATCTGTTCGATAATTTCCGGATACGCCTTGTCCCAACCGCCGAAGTATTCGATCGAAAACGGCATGGCAATATGCGCGAATTCTTTATTCTGTTCATTGAAAGCGTTGTTCGTCACGGCATTGAAATGAAATTTGACGAAAGCCTGCTGCGCCTCGTCACTCCATAGATACTGCATGAAGGCGTCGATTACGGGTCGCTTCGCGTCGGACAGGTTGCGGTCGATGACCACGGCCGGGTGCTCACTAAAAATCGTCGCTTGAGGCACAACAATTTCCACCTGTTTTTTGTTTTCGTTCATGAGCAGCCCTTCGAGCTCATAGGTAATCAGCGCATCGCCAAAACCAGTTTCGAATTGTGTGCGCGCTTCGCGGGCGGAACCTGGTGTGGAAATCACGTTTCTCCAAATTGCCTGAAGAGTTTGGAGGGCATGAGCTCGATCGGGCTCGCCAGATTGCTTCTCCGACTTCAACAGCTCCGATCCATAAATAGCAAGGATCGACCACTGCGCGCCTCCTGAGCTAACAGGGTCCGGATGAATCAGCTTCACGCCGGGTTTCGCCAGATCGGGAAAGTCATGAATGCCTTTCGGATTTCCCTGCTTCACAAGGATTACGAAGGGAGTTTTATTAACGACACCTTTAAACGGCAGGGCATGCCAGTCAGAGGTAACAAATCCATTCTCTTTCAAGCGTTGCGCATCTCGATCAATTGAGAGGATTGCGATGTCCGCATTCACCCCTTGCAGAATCTGATTGGCGATAGTCTCTGAGCCGGCGAAGGAAGAGGTGAAATGCACGTCCTGATTGTGATCTCGTTTCCACTTCGCGATGAAGCCGGGGTAAACGGCTTTCTCCATCGACTCCTTCATGATGGAAAAACCGTAGAGCGTAATATTGATTCCGCCGGATTCCGAGGGAGGTTGGGGCAAACAACTGACAAGCAAAGCAAGCCCAAGTAGTGCGGCGCAGAGAATTGCTGCTCTGTTGACTGTTCGTTTCATCAAAGGAACCCGGCCCTTCTAATTTCCGCCGCGCGGGCCGAGCGCAGCCGCTGAGGTTAGTGTTAAGAGGGATTAGGGGTCTATACCATACCTTCGGCTTTTCTGGGAAGATTAAAGATTCTGCGCTTATGATGGTTAAACATTGTTCGGACTTCTATGAGTATCTACTTCAAGCAGTTTCAAAAGTTGAGGCCACTGTGTCTCACTTGCCTGATATTTCTGACTGTCAGCTGCCGCTCGGATAGTCAGCAAAGTACTCATGTCGATTCGTCCGAATTAATTGTGGCAGCGGCAGCGAATTTAACATATGCCTTCGCAGACATAGGCCCGCGTTTTACCAGTCTTACGGGAACGAAGGTTGTCTTTAGCTTCGGAGCCACTGCCGATCTGGCCAGACAAATAGAAAATGGCGCGCCATTTGATGTGTTCACCGCCGCCGATACGGCACACTTGGAATCCCTCGAACGCGAAGGCCTACTCACGCCAGGAACGCGAGCCGTGTATGCGCGCGGTAGACTTGTGATGTGGTTACCTCCCGGGAGCACACTTAAGCCCGCCCGCGTGGAAGACATCACTGATAGAGCCTTTGAAAGAATATCAATTGCGAAGCCGGATGTTGCTCCTTACGGTCAAGCGGCTGTAGAAAGTCTCCAGACGCTGGGCATATGGAGTCAGATCGAATCGAAGGTTGTTTATGCGCAAAACGTATCGCAGGCGAAACAGTATGCAGCGACCGACAACGCGGAAGTTGCATT
The DNA here is from genome assembly GCA_046262135.1 of Pyrinomonadaceae bacterium. Taxonomy (GTDB): domain Bacteria; phylum Acidobacteriota; class Blastocatellia; order Pyrinomonadales; family Pyrinomonadaceae; genus PSRF01. Next base: position 19,702 of record JBHENH010000023.1, on the reverse strand, counting down.
CATTCCCCTTGCATTAGTGAGGCCGGGAGAAGGAAGTTACATTGAAGTTAGCGAAGGATCGCACCGGCCAATTGATCAATCTCTGGGAATCATTAAAGCTTCACCTAAACAATTCGCTGCCAGGCAATTTGTAAGTTTCCTTTTGAGCAGCGAGGGACAGGAACTGTTGGCAAAGAAGGGTTATATTAAATTGCCATCTCAATGACTTCTTTGAATTTTGCTGTTCTTTAGGGGAATATGACCGGCCGTGCTATCTTCCACCGGCGAATCGCTCCAAAACACAAATCCACTATGTACGATAGCGCACACAAGTGGTATGCTGCTGCGCGAATTAATTAGGCTCGATTCCAGGAGCGACTTCCCCCCGTTTCTTTCATCTGTCCTGATTCAAACTGGACTCGGCACACAGGGTTATCCCTGGCACTCTTGAAGTTGCGATCTACTGAAAGCGTCTTATGAAAATCCTACTTTATAACCCCGACAACGGTGTGACGCGAAACTTCATGCCTCATCTCTGGATGTTTCTGCTTCAGGCGCTCACGCCGCCTGGTCACGAAGTGCTTCTGGTGGATGGTAACGCCCGTGCGATGAGCGACGACGAACTCGTGCGATTCATTCGGGAACAAAACATAGAACTCGTTGGCATCGGCGCCATGACCAGGATGATCGCAAAAGCGTACCGAGTGGCGGACGTTGTACGTGCGGCAGGCGTAAAGGTCGTAATGGGCGGACCTCACGTTACGGAATGCCCCGACGAGGCGCTCGGAAAAGACGGCGGTCCTCGCCATGCAGATGCGATCGCTCTCGGCGAAGCAGATGAAACGTGGCCGAGGATAGTGGAAGACGCGGCGCGATCCGAATTACAAGAGGTTTACGAGCCGATCGACGAGACAGGTAAGGAGCGCAAGCCCAATCTAGATCACTATCCAGCAATACCATGGGAATCACTCGCCCTGGAACAATTCAATGTCATGCCGCGTGCTATCAGCGCGATGCTCTCGCGCCTGTGGCCCAACTGGGGAACGTTTCACATCATTCCAATCGAGTCAGGTCGCGGCTGCCCGTACGGATGTGAGTTCTGCACCGTTACGGGATTTTTCGGCGATTCGATCCGCTTTCGCACAAATCAGAGCATCGTTGACGAATTGCTAAGGCTTAAGGCTCGCGCCAAAGCTGAGGGCGGACGCGTCTCGGTCTTTTTTGTCGACGACAATTTTGCAATCAATATCAAGCGAACAAAATCTTTGTTGCGTGACATCATTGCCGCCGAGGCACAGCTTCCATGGATCGCACAAATAAGCGCTAACCTTTTGCGCGACGAAGAGCTCGTTGACCTGATCGCAGCGGCCGGAGGAATGCTTGTCTTTATAGGTATGGAATCGATTGATCCCGTCAACCTCGCTGACGTTAACAAAAGCTTTAATAAGCCCGGAGAGTATGCCGCCGTGCTAAACCGGCTCGCCGAGCGCGACATCTACGCCGTGACGTCGTTTATTTTCGGAATGGACAACGATACGCCCGGAGTAGCGGAACGCACACTCCAGCAGATCCGCACCTGGCCTCCAGGATTGCCCGTGTTTGGCCAGCTAACGCCCTTTCCAGCCACTCCGCTTTACGATCGATTGGTAAAAGAAGGCCGGCTGACGAGGCCGAAACACTGGTTGGATTTCGCACCCTACCAGATGGCACACACGCCCTTAAAGATGACTATCCCTGAAGCCCAGATTGAGCTGGAGCATGCGTGGGCTTCGTCATACAGCCCGGAAAGAATCGCTGAAGCTCTGGCCTCGATCAGCCATAAATCGATCGGATGGCGCGTCTACCATTTCGTTATGCGCGTCTCGTTTCGCGGTATTTACTTCCCGCAAATGAACAAGCTCGCCTGGATAAAGCTGATGGCGCAAAACCGTCGCACGTTATATAGCCTAACTAAGGAAGCCATAAGCGTATACCGCGCCTCGCGCCAGAATAAGAGTCGCAAAGACGGCGAACCAGCAACCGTAATAAACGAAAGACGGGCGGCATAATTACACGGGAACGTGTCCTGCTACTGCTGCTCTAAACTTCTTCGTCGTATCTCTTTCTCCTACCAGTCGATCACAACGGATGAGCTTCATCGCCGCGTTTAACTATAGATGTAGTACTATGGCGAGGCGGAACAGCCCCCAAGACTAATCCGCCGGGGATGTTGAAGTAATGCGTAATTTCCTCGCGCGAAGCACCGTAGCCGTTGTGCTTGCGCAACAACTCTTAGTACCCACTTTTGTTTTCAGCCAACAACCGGTCAATTCAAAGCCGCCCGAAACAGGAGCGGAAGTGCCGAAGGCTGCTTCCCCCGCAGTTCCTCTCGAATGGAAGGTCGCTGAAAAGACCACAATAGTTTCACTTGATGAACGGGATGGGCAACTGACCTCCGAGCCGCTAATTCGCGTGGCGCTCGCGACCGATGCTCGCTCAGCAACAATTTCCACCGCAGGACATTTGATGAACGGAAGTAATGTGGGGACGACGCTGGTCGCATTGAACGTGCCCAGCGTACGCGTCGAGCCTCGCTTATTATCTCCGCTTGGCTCAGTTCCTTCCTCCAGTGGCGAAGCCCAATACCAATTGAAGCTCGACGGACTGCTTACCCGTGTTGAGGCGGAACAAAAATCTCAAGACGTGCGAGAGGCGACGGGCGATAACTCACAAATGGCGTATGACACCCAAACAAAAACATGGGAGCTGCATATCGGTCCGCGAAGGTCGCGTACTGAGGCGGAGGAACGGCGCGGGCAACTTGAAGACGCAGGTTTCGAGGTAGTTGTTTCCCTCGCGAACGCATCCAAACCATTAAATCCTCTCGGCGGTCCAAACAGTGTTGCTAAAGACAATGCGCTAAAACCGGGTGTCCGGCAGGCTCCTGCTAACACCACCGTTCGTCCCGTGTCTCGCTCGAGCCTTCCTTCACGGGAAGTGGTGGCTTTTGGCCCCCGGGCGCGGCGGCTATTTAGCTCGAGCGCGCCGATGACTTTTGCTTCCGACAATGAAACAACACCTGTGCGTTTTGAAGATCGCCCTTATCGTGGACGTATTGAGGTCTTCGCGAACAGTCGCGGAGCACTCACTGTTGTAAACGTGCTCGGGTTGGAGGATTACGTGAAGGGGGTTGTACCCAATGAGCTTTCAGCCGGTACTTATAACTTACTGGAAGCACAAAAGGCGCAGGCCATCGCTGCGCGGACCTACGCCTTGCGGAATCGTGGCCAGTTTATGTCGCAGGGTTATGACATTCTGCCCACTACTCGTTCGCAGGTTTACCGCGGTCTCGCGTCAGAGAATGCTTTGTCCTCGCGCGCTGTCGATGAAACACGAGGCTTGATTGCTACTTACAACGGTGAACCTATAAATGCTCTCTACACATCAACCTGTGGCGGACGAACTGAAGACTCACAGAACATTTTCAACGATTCGGTTTCCTATCTAAAAGCGCGTGAATGTGCTGCTGAGGGTACGGCCGCGTTGGCGCCTTTCGTAATCAAAACGTCACGAGAACCCGCAGAAATCAAAGACGTAGAAAACGTTTCCGTTGCTCGCGACGTGGCGCTGCTTGCTGTCCAGAACTTCCCTTTCATGCGGTCGCGCATAACTGATTCCTGGGCAGCCGACGAGGCGCATGTTTCGGACATTCGAAGCTGGCTTGCATCCGTTGCGGCGCTGACACACCAGATAGTGCCAACAATCTCAGACGAAGTTATCCTGCCACCGGCTTTTGCAACCGCGTTGAGCATTGCAGTCTTCGGTGAAAGCCGCGGCGCTACTCTCCTGAATGAAGCCGACATTGCATACTTTTTACCCATGCGCGATGCGGGAGACATACCAGCCACTAACCGCCCCGACGTTGCCCTGCTAGTTCGGGATGGCTACCTATCTGTTTTTCCTGACGCGACTTTACGTCCTCGCGAACCGCTTTCCCGAGCGCGAGCGTTGCATTCGATTGCGCGTATTCTCGAAGCGCGAGGTTTGCTGCAGTTGCAAAAGGGGACGACACGGCCAACTTCAGAAGGCGCGCTGGTGCTGCGAAGCTCGAACGGAAAGGACTTACCGATTAGAGTTACTCCGGACTGCTTTTTGTTTCGGCAAATTGGCGAAAGCGTATTTCCAGTCCGCACCGTGGCTTTGGTTGGCGGAGAGTCTGTGGCATTTCACGTGAACGGCGCCGGCCTCGTTGATTATCTTGAAGTAAAGCCCGCCCCCAATGGGGCTGCCGCAGATCGCTTTTCGAACTTTACAAACTGGACATCAGAGCTGTCATTGGGCCAAGTGCAATCACGTTTAGGTCGCGCTGCGAGTGGAATTGGATCGCTGATCGACTTGCGTGTCGTTTCGCGTGGGCGATCGCGCAGGGCAACGGACCTTGCTGTGATCGGTACCGCTGGAACGGAACACGTTCGCGGAGGACGTATTCGGTCTGCGCTCGGACTGCGTGAGCAACTTTTTGTGAT
>JBHENH010000023.1:10736-15208 GCA_046262135.1 Pyrinomonadaceae bacterium | reverse complement strand
CCCGCAGCCAGTCCGGGGCGGCCTCGGCCACGGCGTTGGCCTGTGTCAGGTCGGGGCTTACGGCCTGGCTCGGCAGGGTTTTACCCATGAACAGATATTGAAGGCCTACTACACCGGAATTGAGTTGACGCGCATTTACTAGTACCACAGACCGTATGAAAGAACTCATGCATTAGCGACCATCCGTCCTACATTGCCGTATCGGTGCCAATGCCTGGCCCCTATGATAAATTCCGTCCTCGAACCCGCTGGAAATAGACAGAACAAAGCAACACGCTATGCGTTGAAGCGGTTGAACCACTCCTGACGGTCGCTGACCTCAACGTTTGCCGTGACGATGGAAACCGCTCTGATCAACTTACTTCGCCTATCTTCCCGCTTTCGAACTGGAGTTGAGCGCGATCTTCCTTCTGTCGACAAACCGGGGTAAATGACTGTTCGCTCCTGATCCCGGACCAAACCCAGATGCGCTTCTCACGAAACCAAATCATTGGAGCGCTGATTCTCATGGCACTCATCTGGATGGTAATTCTTTACCGCATGCTATTCTCTCGCGCGTGAATGCTGGCCAAGTTTCCAATTATATTATCGCCGTCGTCGGCCCTACAGCTTCCGGAAAGAGTGCGTTGGGAATCGAAGTGGCCCTCGCTCTGGGTGGGGAGATTATTAATTGCGACTCGGTTCAGGTTTACACAGGCATTCAGATCGCCACCGCCAAGGTTCCCATCGATGAGCGCAAGGGCGTGCCCCATCACCTGATGGATTTCGTTGCGCCGAATGTAAATTACACTGCGGGCGATTGGGCGCGCGAAGCCGGCGTCAAAATTGGAGAGATTGAAAGCCGCGGCCAGCGCCCTGTTCTTGTCGGGGGCACCGGGCTATACCTTCGGGCTCTGCGCAATCCGTTCTTTCAGAGTCCGCAGACCGATGAAGACGTGCGAAAGCGACTTAACCAGCTACGCGAACGGCGGGGGGCCCAGTATCTTCACCGGATCCTGCAACGACTGGATCCTCAAAGCGCAGCCGAACTCTATCCTCGCGATTGGCCTCGCGTGCAACGGGCGATTGAAGTTCGCATGCAGACCGGTCGCCCCATGTCTATCCAGAAAAGTAAGCGGCCTGCGCCTCATGACAGCGCGCGCCGGTTGCGCGTGCTGGTCTTAAATCCGCCGCGAGGGGAGCTATACCGGCGAATCAATGACCGCACGGAAAAGCATTTTGCCTCTGGACTTGTCGAGGAGGTAAAGGATCTCCTGGACGCAGGTGTTCCGCCGAACTCCAACGCCCTGGGCGCTCATGGTTACCGGCGCGTCGTCGAATATCTCCAGGGCAAGCGCGATCTGCGCAGCGCCATGGACCAAACAAAGTTGGACGTCCGCCATTATGCGAAAAGACAACTAACCTGGTTTCGCCGTGAACCTGGAGCCGGGTGGTTTGAAGGTTTTGGAGAGGACATCTCATTACAGCAATCTGTTTTACAAGCCCTTTATTCACGCCCTCCAATGCAAAGTTAACCTTTCTATCACGACTTGAATAGTGCTTGTAAGTGGTCGGTCAAAGTTGTAATCTGACGCTATTCCCCCGCCCACAATTCGCTCCACAGGTGTGATCGATGCCCGACGGAAAGCCTGCGCCCCAGAATATTCAGGACGCGTTCCTCAATACTGTGCGCCGTGAAAAGACCGCGGTCATGATTTACCTTCTCAACGGCGCGAAGTTGACCGGGCGAATACGTAGCTTTGATAAATTTTCTGTTCTACTGGAATCCGGCACGCATGAGCAGTTGATCTTCAAGCACGCCATTTCGACCATCTCACAAACACGACGAAGTAGCGGTGATTTACGTTCGCAGGTAACCTCCGAGGTTTCGGATGGCGAAGAACCCGCCAACTAGCTTCTTTTACCCCTTTTCAAACTCGCCTGAATCGACTCATTCCATTAAACTCTGCGAACCATCTGAAGCTCCGAAGAGGTACAGTGAAAGGAACTTTCATTACGTTTGAAGGTATAGACGGCAGTGGCAAGTCCACTCAGTTGCGGTTGCTCGCCAACTTCCTTAAGTCAAATGGCTGCGATGTTTTATTGACACGTGAGCCTGGCGGCACGCCGGTGGGTAATCGGCTCCGAGCTGCATTGCTTGACGCGCAGGAGGAGGTGGATCCTCTCACAGAGCTGCTTGTCTTTGCCGCCGATCGCGCTCAACATGTTCGCCGCGTTTTGCGTCCTGCACTTGCGGCGGGTCAGCTTATATTTTCCGATCGTTACGCCGATGCCACTGCGGCTTACCAGGGCGCGGGACGAGGTTTTTCTCCAGAACTCATCGCGGAGATTATCGAACTCGCAACAGAAGGATTAATGCCGGATTTAACTCTACTCTTCGATCTGCCGGTGGCGGAATCAAACACTCGTACGCGCCGCCGAACAAACGACAAACAAAAGGGCGACCGCCTGGACCAGGAGACCGCAGACTTTCATACGCGAGTACGTGAGGCTTATTTACGGCTCGCCCGCGCCGAACCTGAGCGCGTGAAGGTTATTGAAACAAACCAATCAGTCGAGGAAACTCACGAGCGCGTGAAAGAGATCGTCGTGCCTTTCCTGATTAGTAGGGGCCATGCTCGTTTGGAATCGGCAGTCGAATCAGCTACGCAATTGAAGAGTGGAAGATAGGAAACCGGATGCTTGAACAAATTATTGGAAACGATCGCGCAAAGCAACTGTTAAGGCAGACCCTGTCAGCCGGTCGACTCCCGGGCGCGATGTTGTTTACCGGTGAAGAAGGTGTCGGTAAGAAGCTTTTCGCGCTTGAAATTGCGAAAGCTCTTAATTGTCGTTCGCTCCGAGGATTTGAAGGATGCGGAAGCTGTCCCGCGTGTTTGCGCATTTCTAAATTCAATTATCCACAGACCAGTGAGGCCGAGGAGTTCAAAGACATTATCTGGACCGATCATCCGGACGTAGGGATGGTGGTAGCCCCGAAGCGAGTTTTGCTGGTTGACCAAATGCGGAAGGTTGAGCGCGAGGCAAACTTTCGCCCTTACGAAGGGGTAGCGAGGCTATTCATTATTGAAGACGCCGACAAATTAAATGATCAGGCGGCCAATGCGCTTCTCAAGGTCCTTGAAGAACCGCCTCATACTTCACACATTATGCTCATAACATCGCGACCGGCTGGGTTGCTGGCGACCATTCGTTCGCGTTGTCAGATGATTCGATTCTCCCCTCTCAAGGCCGAGGAAATAGAGCACTACCTGATAGATAACAAAGTAGCGAGTGGCGAGCAGGCGCGCATCCGGGCACGAATTGCTCGCGGCAGTCTCGGGCGTGCCCTTGCCCAGGATTTTGAAGAGTATATTGATCAGAGAGGGGCGATGCTAGAGGTATTACAAGCCCTCGCGCTAATCGATGATCGTGCTCAACTACTGCGATCGTCAGAAGAACTGAACGCCGCGCAGTTGAAAGATGAATTCGAGTGCAGGCTTGATGTACTGGAGACGCTGATTCGCGACGCGTGGATGCTGTCGCTTCACGCGCCACCACAAGATGTCGTGAATATTGACCTGTTGCCCGTATTGGAAAAAATGGGTATGCAGCTTGACAGCCGGCGCCCGGCGGGTTGGATTCTACAGATCGAAGAAATGCGTGAACAACTCGTAGTAAACATAAATCGCAAGGCAGCTACCGACGCCTTGTTTCTAACTATGGCCGGCGCCGCACCACCGCTCGAAAAACCGCGGTTTCATTTCAAGTGAGCCGATCCTCGCTTTCTTATCGCAGACCCATAGATCACACACGCTCTTCTGACATTGAACATCGAGTCCAATATCGACAGCGTGAGGGGAAAAAGCTCGTGCGGTATTGAAATTTCCAGCTGACGTTGCCCGGTTCGCTGGCTCAGGTTTGTTTCGGCTTCCCGCACGTACGTGTAGGTAGCAGTTCGCTAACCGATGGTTTTCGTCAGAATGAGGTCTAATTGATTGACATGAGTTCAGACTCTTCAGTTGCGGTCGCGCTCGAGTTTTTGGTCGCGATTTCAGCAAGCAGCTTTTCGGTTTCCATCACAAAGGCATCGACGATGTTCTCGCCGGCAACTTTGCGCATTGGCACGCCGTCTTTGAAGATCATTCCCACGCCGCGGCCAAAGGTCACGCCAAGTTGGGAGTCATGCGCCTCACCCGGGCCGTTCACCGCGCAACCCATGATCGAGAGGTGAAGTGGTTCTTCAACGTGAGCCAGCCGTCGCTCGATCTCGGTCACGATCTCAACAAAATTGTCGACATCCAGACGGCCACAGGTTGGACAGGCAACAACGGTCACACCGCGCGTCCGCAAGCCCAGCGATTTGACGATTTCCCACGCGACGCGTACTTCTTCCTGAGGTTCGGCAGCGAGCGAAACCCGAATCGTGTCACCAATTCCTTCATGCAACAGAATGCCAAGCCCGATTGACGACTTGATTGTCCCACCAAAAG
>JBHENH010000023.1:0-10726 GCA_046262135.1 Pyrinomonadaceae bacterium | reverse complement strand
CCGGTGAGAGAAACCCGCAGTGTGTCGCCGATGCCCTCGGAGAGGAGTACTCCTAATCCGACGGACGACTTCACTGTGCCGATGCGCGTGATGCCGGCTTCGGTCACGCCCAGATGAAACGGATAATCGACCTTCTCCGCAAGGAGACGATAAGCAGCAACTGTCCGGTGAACATCGGACGCTTTGAGAGAAATTATTGTGTCCGTGAAACCCAGATCTTCCAGAATCTGCACATGTCGCAATGCGGACTCCACCATTGCCTCCGGCGTTGCCGTACCGTACTTCTTGAGCAAGTCTTTTTCCAATGAACCGCCATTAACGCCAATACGAATCGGAACGTTCTGGGCCTGCGCGGCGCGCACGACTTCTCGAACACGTTCATGTTTGCCGATGTTTCCAGGATTAAGTCGCAGCTTATCGATTCCGGCTTCCAGCGCCATCAAAGCGAGCTTGTAATGGAAATGTATGTCGGCAACCAGTGGCACGTCAGGAACTTGCTTGCGGATCTCTTTCAGAGCAACTGCAGCATCATTGTCGGGTACTGCCAGGCGAACAATCTCGCATCCCGCCCGAACCAACTCTTCTATCTGAGCGACCGTGGCGGCCACATCGGCAGTATCGGTTTTGGTCATCGACTGGACGACAACCGGTGCTCCACCGCCAATCTGAACATTCTTAACCTGTACCGCTTTCGACTTTCTCATAATGAATTTTTTTGTCGAGGCTCCAAGTCCAACGTCCAACGTCCAATGTCCAATGTCAGATTTCTTGATGCGAGCTTGCCACGCGGAACATTTAACAATCCACTTTGCAAGCCAGACGTTCGGACATTGGACGCTGGACTTTGTACTCCTTATTTCGCGGGCGTCGCCGCTGCAGGCTTCTCTTCGGAGCCGCGCCAGATCGAAGCTTGTTTTAGCAGATCGTTCGTAATCACAAACACCATCAAGAGAATTACCATGACGAAGCCAACTTGCTGAATTCTGTCGCGCACTCTCATTGAAAGTTTTAAGCCAAGGGGCGCCAGCACCGCTTCAATCAAGAGTAAAAATATTGCTCCCCCATCGAGTACTGGAATTGGCAGGAGATTGAAAATGCCAAGATTCAGACTTAAGAAAGCCAGAGTCGTGAAGAAACCGCCCCAACCAAACCTTTCGACAGCCGAACCGGCTACTTTATAAATCCCTACAGGACCAGACAGTGTATTTCGGGCCGAGCGCTTGCCGGTGAAAAACTGGCCCAGCGCCTTTCCCGTAAGCCTGAGAATCTCTAAGTTCGTATCGACGGCGTAAACCGTGGCGGTGCCCAACCCAACTCGATGAAGTGGAATGTCCTCTTCTGGTCCAAAGCCCAGGCGTTCACGTCCATCTGACAATTTCCGCGCGGTGGCGGTGATGTCCAACTTCTGTCTGTCTCGACTGACGGTCAACGTTATTGGTTGCCCTTTATGTTCACGGATGAATTGAGTTACCTGCTCGGCGCTTTTAACCGGCTGACCTGAAACCGCGAGAATTCGATCGCCTGCCTTTAGGCCCGCTTCTGCCGCTGGAGTGTTTGGTTCAACTCCACGAACTATCACGGGCACATTTCCATAGTCGGGTAGGAAATCGAGAATGCCTGCCGTCTCGCCGTCTTCAGTGCGTGGAACGGGTGTCAGCGTCAAGGTCAACCGCTGGCCATTTCGCTCAACTACAACGGGTATTGGTTGGCCGGGAGATAGGAGCGCATCACCACGGATAGTGTCCCATTTCGGATTTTCGATTCCGTTAAAGGCAACGATCCTGTCTCCTCGCTGAAGTCCGGCTGACTCGGCGGCGCCGCCGCTCGCCATACTGCTCACTACCGGTGCGGGGGTGGCGGGTACTCCATACATCAAAGCACCGGCGAGTGGGATGGCGAGGGCCGTGAGCACATTCATTACAGGCCCGGCGAGCGCAACTAAGATTCGCTGCCATCGCGGTCGAAGATTAAACATCTCCTCGGGCGGGATGTCTGTTGCACCTGCGCCTTCAAGTGGTGCGTTGGATTCGTCTCCGCCAAGCTTGACGTAACCTCCAAGAGGGATGGCCGAGACTCGATAATCAGTATGTCCCCACTTCTTACCGAACAAACGCGGCCCAAAACCGACTGAAAAAGTTTCGACGCGAATCTTAAATAACTTTGCAACTATGAAGTGGCCAAACTCATGTATGACAACTGCTGATCCGAGGATAAATATGAACGCGGCCGGGTATATTAGGTAACTCATCAACCAAATTCTCTTCCTTTTTGACTACTTCCGCACGTCCTTGATAATGACTAAAGTCGCGATTTTAGACTCCGCAAGCTCATCTTGAGTTGCCGAGGATCGAGTTTACGCGGCGCTTAACGGCGCGTCAAACCGTGCCTTCCGCGACCAGCCGCGCAGCTTTTGATAGTTTTTTTATCTCCGAGACGGCGGAAATTCGGGCAGATCTGTCAGCTTCCAGTATCGTAATAAGTTCGGTGGCGGGTTGAGTGTGGTGAGTCTCCATCACGCTGGCGATAACTACGGGAATGTCAGTCAGGTAAATCTGTCCATCGATAAATGCCTGAACTGCTTCTTCGTTGGCCGCATTCATCGCGGCAGGCAACGTCCCTCCTTCGCGAAGCGCCCGATAAGCGAGGGCGATACATGGGAATCGATCAAGATCGGGCGGTTCGAAGTTAAGGGTGGACAACGCCGTAAGATCCAGTGGCGGCAATTCACAGGAGTGTCGCTCCGGATAAGTTAATGCATATTGAATTGCGTGGCGCATATCGGTGATGCCCATTTGCGCTATCACGGATCCGTCAACCAACTCGATCATAGAATGGACGACTGATTCAGGATGGACCACAATCCCAATTTGGTCAGGCCCAAAGCCAAACAGCCAATGAGCTTCAATTACTTCCAATCCCTTGTTCATTAAGGTAGCGGAGTCGATGGTGATCTTCGCGCCCATACTCCAGGTTGGGTGACAAAGTGCTTCAGAAACAGTGGATTGCTGCATCTGCTGCTTCGTCTTTGTGCGAAAAGGTCCGCCGGAAGCTGTGAGTATTATGCGCCGTACTTCCGATGGCTTTTCACCGCGCAGGCACTGGTGCAACGCGTTATGTTCCGAATCGACCGGAAGCAGCTCCGCGCCTGAGGCACGCGCAGCCCTGGTCATCAATTCGCCGGCCATCACCAACGTCTCTTTGTTTGCTAGCGCGACACGCTTCCCCGCTTCCAGGGCGCGAAGTGTAGGAACGAAGCCGACTGCGCCAACTGTCGCGGAAACTACTGTGTCTGCTTGTGGGTGAGTTGCGACTTCAATCAAACCCGGCTCACCCACGATGATGCGCGGCAGGTCGATATCGCGCTCAAACAGCAAGGCCCGCAGATCGTGGGCTGCGTCTTCAGTTTCAACGGACACGAGTTCAGGCAGGTGCTTAGCGATCTGATCGGCAAGGGTTTCAACGTTCTGCCCGGCTCCCAGCGCCACAACATTAAAGCGATCTGTCCCGAGCGACTCGATCACACGAAGCGTGTTGCAACCAATCGAGCCGGTGGAGCCAAGTAAGGCCACGCCCCTGGAGTCTGCATTTGAACTCATATTACGCCGCTAATCGCAGGCTGAAGTTGCGCGATTCATATGGGTTGAGGAGATCGATCGTCTGCCCCGACTCGTCGCGGTATGAGGCTGCGGTGACGCGCCATTGATGTCCACTTCGGTACATCAATTCCACGGAGGCATTAATGGTCTTTCGCTCGCCGATAACCTTTATGTTTATTTGAGCTGTGCCATCACCATTGTTTATGTTGATATTGCCGGTCACAAACCTGCCAAAATCTTTTACCTCGCCAATATCCCGCTTCAGCCTTTCATTGTTTCGGAGGAAATCGCGCGATACTTTAGCGGCATCGCTCTTGTTGATCCCATAAAAGACAGAACCAACTATCCCCGCTACAAAAAGAACCACAATCAGAAACAGGATCACGACGATCGAAACCACGAGGATGACAATCTTTTTTGCAGTCATAACTTAAGACAGACGCCCAACGAAATAGAAGTGGCCAAAATAGTAGATAAGCGGTGCGTTGAAGAGCAAGCTGTCTAATCGATCGAGGACTCCGCCGTGACCGGGCAATATCCGGGCGGTGTCTTTCGTATTCGCGCTTCGTTTGAGGGCGCTTTCGGTTAGATCCCCAAGTATACCCAAAACGATCATTACCGCGGCCAGCGAGAGGGCCCACTTTAAAGGTAGCTCTCTGAAAAACCAAAAGTGGGCTGTCGCAGCCAGCGCTAAACCCGCCAGCAACCCTCCTGCTGTGCCTTCCCAGGTTTTGCCGGGACTGATTGCAGGAGCAAGTTTGTGCTTACCGAGCGCGCGACCCGCGTAATAAGCCCCGGTATCTGATCCCATCAACACGAGAAAAAAGAATGATAACAGGTGCGCTGAGAGCTGTTGCCTGAACCCTGTACGCACCGCTACTAAGTGGCTGCCGAGCAGAACAATATAGAGGACACCGAGAATTGTGGCGCCCGTTGAGGCAATAATCTTGTCGAAGGGCGCGCCGCGCACAGTAGCAGCGACCAAAGTGCCCGCTGTCAACAACAATAGGATTATTAGGATGGTTTGGACGTCCAGTTGACTCTGCCCGGCGCCGGGGGTGGCGAGATAAAAAATAGTGAACAGGGCTGCGCCCCCAACATACCCCGCTGCGGCGTCAGGTTTGAGATCCTTGCGTCTTGCCAAAAAATAAAACTCGTAAAGCCCAAGTATCATCGCAGCCGCGACCAGCAGTATGAAAAGGGGTTGCAGCCAGGAAATCAGGATTGACGCAATCAGAAAGGGCAGGGCGATGACGGCGGTGATGATGCGAGACATTCAGATGGTTAGGGGCTTTCGCCGTTAGGCTTTGGTCTTTGACCTTCGTTCTTTGTTTCTTGATCTTTGATTTTGTAATCAGTACTCGGCTACTAAATCTCTCAATCTTGTGTTGGACGTTGGACGTTGGCCCCCTGGACGTTGTCGCTTCATTCCGCATTCGCGACGAGTTTCAATCCCCCGAAGCGACGATCGCGACGTTGGTAGTCGACTATCGCATCAAGCAGATGCACTCGACGGAAGTCAGGCCACAGGGTTTCCGTAACGTAGATCTCACTATAAGCGGCCTGCCATAAGAGGAAGTTAGAGATGCGTAATTCGCCGCTGGTACGCACAAGTAAATCCAGGTCAGGCATGGTACGCGTGTAGAGTTCGTTGGCAATCCGGTCTTCGGTCAACTCATCCGGAGAATTTCCTTCGTCGATCAAGCGACGTACGGCCGCCCGGCACGCGTCGATGATTTCAGCGCGACCACCGTAGTTCAATGCCACGGCCAGAATCATTCCGGTGTTTTTTGCTGTTCGTTCAGTAGCTTTTTCGATTTCACTGCGTACGTTCTTGGCCAGGGCACCAGTGCGTCCGATAGTTTGGAAGCGAATATTCTGCTTATAAATTTCGTCGAGCTCGAGACGCAGGTAGCGTCGTAGCATGCGCATTAGAGCGTCAATCTCATACCGCGGACGTTTCCAGTTCTCGGTAGAAAACGCATAGAGCGTTAGAGCCCCGAGGCCCAATCGTGCTCCAGTGTCGACGGCGGCACGCACCGCCTCGACACCCGCCCGATGACCAGCAATGCGAGGTTGGCCTCTTTGTGCTGCCCAGCGTCCATTTCCATCCATGATGATGGCCACGTGTCGTGGTAACCGGTCCCAGGCAATCGAGGATAGCAATCTCGCTTCGCGCGTTCCGGCCTTCACTAGTCCTGAGAAATCAGAAAGCATATGGATGTCTACGGAGAACCAATTAGTGCGATCCTAATTAAAGTGCTTGAGTTATATCAAAGTAGAGCAACTAGACATTCTTGCTACAAGGCTCATCCCTGTCAATGAGGTCATGTCCCGGCGAAGTAACAAGGCTACTCGTAGCGAACTGAAACCAGGGTCAAGCCACATGCCGGCGCGGTCGCCGCCACAACAGAACGGGTGCCTTCGTCTATCGCGGCCTTAACTGCATGCCTATCGATTTCCCCGCGGCCGACAGCGAGCAGTGTTCCGGCAATTGATCTGACCATGTAACGAAGGAAACCGTTGGCGCTTACGGTCAGCTCAAGAATGTGGCAGTGCGCGCGTTCATCCCAACGACCACTAATTGTAAGACAGTTGATGGTTCGGTTTTTGGTTTCCGCGTCCGACTGCGCTGAGGAGAAAGCAGTCCAATCGTGCTCGCCCAAAAACAGCTCAGCGCTTTGTTGCATTTCTTCGAGATTAAGGGCACGTGCCTCATGGTGCGCATAGCGCAGCCAGAAGGGTGAGATGACTGGTCCATTAATCACCCGATAGCGATACGTTTTTTCGAGAGCCGAATAGCGCGCGTGAAAATCATCACTCACGATTTCAGTTTCGAAGGCGCGAACATCTTTTGCGGTGTTTCCGTTGATCGCCGCGCGAAGCTTTAGAGGCGCAATATCTTTCTGCAAGTTTACGCTGGCCACCTGGCCCTCCGCATGAACGCCGGCGTCTGTCCTGCCCGATCCGTTTACCACAACGTTGCGACCATCTATCTGCGAAAGGGCCCTTGTTAACTCACCCTGGACAGTGCGCAGCTCCCCCTGCATCTGCCACCCATGAAAGTCTGTACCATCATATTGAAGCGTAATCTTAAAGTTCATGGTTGATCAGTGGTCAATCATCAGTGGTTAGCGGTCAGTGGGGTCGTGGGCGGGCTTATCGTTCGTTTACTCGGTCTGGCCTATTGGTCTGTGCTGCGTTCTGCCTTCTGCTTTCTGCCTTCTCCTTCCGCCTTCCGCCCTCTGCCTTCGCTTGCTCCTGCCGCCTGCTCCTGCCGCCTGCTCCTCCCCCACCTATCCCCTGCTGCCTGGCTTCACAACCGGCACTCCGCGTTGACATGCTTCGCAAACGTTCGCGTCCACCGAAGGAACATCCAGTGTCGCGAGGGCTATGCGCGGCACTCCTACATCCGCTTTACCCGACGAGCGATCGATAATCGAGGCCGCCCCGACAACGTTTGCGCCCGCGGCCATTAACGTCTCAATCGTTTCCCGCGTTGAACCTCCGGTCGTAACTACGTCTTCGACTACCAGAAGCCTTTCCCCGGGCGCAACAGAAAAACCGCGTCGTAAACTCATGAGATTCTTTTCGCGTTCTGTCCAAACGAATTTCGCACCGAGCGCCCGGGCCACCTCGTGTCCAATGACAATTCCACCGATGGCTGGGGCGGCAACCGTCCCAATTCTTTCATCTCGAAAGTGTGCCGCTATGCCACGCGCAAACTCCTGGGCGACGCGTGGATGCTGGAGAACGAGCGCGCATTGCAAATAGATCGAACTGTGTAGCCCGCTCGAAAGCACGAAGTGTCCCTCGAGCAACGCTCCGGTCTCTTTGAATCTTTGGATTACGTCTTGCGGTCTCACTTCTCTATTCCCGACCCCCACGCATCGCTGTGTTACAATCGCAAGCAAATGCCGCTCTACTCAAACCTCGTTTCTGATTCAACACTTGTTCAGGAAACAATCGATCTGCTACGAGTTTCCGGTGGTCGCGCCAATGCTTCAAAGATTGTCGATGCGGTGTTCAAAGTCTCTCACATTGACGAGGAGTTGGCGGGTTTACTGGTTAGCGATCTTGTCAAAGATGATCGCAGGTTCAAGATCATCGACGGCACAACTGTCGAACTGCAGGTGCACGACTACGAGTCGAAACTACTTACGGAATTGGATTTTGTAGTGGTGGACATTGAAGCCACGGGCGCTAAGATGCCGCCTAACCGCATCATTGAACTTGGAGCCTATCGCATTTGGGGCGGAAAGATAGTAGATAATTTTCGGACCCTGGTAAATCCGGAGATCTCAATTCCGCGCTTCGTCATCGCATTGACCGGCATCACCAATGAAATGGTTTCCGAGGCGCCCCTCTTCGCTAAGGTGGCGCCCCGCTGGCTGGAGTTTGTCGCTGATGCTGTGCTGATAGCTCACAACGCCCCTTTTGATACAGCCTTCCTGAATCATGAGATATCTCGAGTCTACCCCGGTCATCGAATGATGAACTCCCATCTGTGCACGGTTACTTTGTCGCGACGCGCTGTACCGGGTTTGACGAATTACCGTTTGGAAACTGTCGCTGACCATTTCTCTATTCCCATTACTTATCGTCATCGCGCCGGAAGCGATGCGCTCGCGACGGCGCAGATCTTTCTGCATTTACTCGAACGTCTTTCGGAGAACGGTGTCAGGGACCTGGCGGCGGCACGGGCCTTTCAAGTGTCACCAATCGAACAGACAGAATCTGGTCCAGAGCCACCGCTCCTGGCGCTAATTCCCGGGTTCTAACCCCTCGTCAACCGAAGTTTGAGACTTCGCCTTCCAAACATTTCTCAATACGAAAAAGACCACTATTCCGATTGCCAGCCCCAATCCGATCCAGGGGTAATATCTGGCCAGAATTTGCCTCGCCTGCGCTCCGTAACGGATCGCGAAATATCCTTCGAGTAAAAAGCGAAACATGCGGCCGGCAATAATCGCCAACGTAAAACGCAGGACACTAAAGTGGAAAACCCCGGCCGACATAACAAACAGCTTGAAGGGGAATGGCGGTGGCATCACCGACGCAACCAGAACCGAGAGCACGTCGTACCGATCGATTAGCTCCTTCACTCTTTGTTGCTTGGCCGGTGAAAACTTCCGCAGTGCGCGTCCACCGCCGCGCCGCGAAATGTGGTAAAGAATCAGGCATCCAATCGCAGACCCTGCGGTGGCAATCGAAGCATAAACAATCATCCACAGTGGATGTGGATTTGCTATCGTAAGCAGAAGCATCAACGCATCGGCACTGCTGGGGAGCGGAACAAATGCTGAATCGAGTAATGCGACCGCGAATAAGCCAAACGGTCCAAGCGCGACGAAAAACTCGGATAGTCGGGCCAGACCGTCTGTGATCCTGTGTTGAAGTATCAAATAGGTGTCTTCCTGTTTAACCCACACGGATAATAATTCGAACTTTACTTTAGGCGTTGCTTCTAATCATCCTTAACGACCGGTTGTGTTTCAATGTCTGAAGCTGCGGCGGAATTACGGCGATTAACAATCGTGTAAATCAAAACCAGCAGAACAGCGGCGGCCGCCACAGCGCTAAGAATCACTAAACCGTTGTCCTGCAGAAACAACAACACCCGTTTGCCGTAGAATACTGCAAGGATTCCCTCTACATAGTAACGGAAAGAGCGGGCAATCATTACGGTCAGCAAAAATTTCCAGCGTGGATATTCCAGGGTGCCTGCAGTGGCCACGAAGATCTTAAATGGCATCGGGGGTGGCAATATCGCAGGAATTGCAATCGCCAGAAACCCATAGCGTGCATACGTCCGCTCTACGCGCTCAATATTTTCGCGCCGGAATCGTTTGCGCAACACCGCTTGACCACCCCGCCGCATTATCGTGTAGAGGAGGAGGCAGCCGATAACCGACCCAATAGCGGCAAATAGAGGGAAATAGAATGCCGCACTTGGTTCTTTGAAGCATCGCGCGACTACCAGATAGTCGTTGATTTCAGGTAGAGACAAGAGAGAGGAGTCGAGAGCGCCAATCACAATCATCGCGGGCCCGGCAAAGTAGATGGGCAGACTGATGACATAACGCTCCAGCCAACCGCCTATGGACTTTAACCAATCAGACATAAGTAGGTCGCCGTTGACGAACCTTAAAATCCATCACACCCGAATATTTTCGGCCCAATCTAACACATCGTTTTAATTGTGAGAGAGACTCGCAAACGTCAGATTTCAGTTGCTACCTGGCGGGCGCGAAGATGGAGGGAGTGTCGTACGTTACACCGACTGTCACGCCGGCATCATGCGTGAAGCCTGTCAAACCTTTGATACCCGCAAAATCGAACCGAAGACCCGAAGCTCGAATCTGCATACCCAGGCGAGCTTCTGACTGCGACTCAGTTCCCAGCGGGCCATCACCTGGTCGAGTATTAGCGCGGCCATTAACTTCGCCGGCGATGCTGAATTGTTTATTCAGCCGGAAGATTCCTGCAGCGCCGTAGGTGATTACATCGTTCTGAGAGAACAACTCGGTGGGGGCTGTCAGTATTGCAATTCCCAAATTACCGAAGGTGTTGAACCGCCCGGCCCTGCCAAACTTCTTACCGATCAATATCGATCCGTAGGCATTGGTTTGATTAAGCCCAATACCGCGTGCCTGGTTCGAGTCGGGAAGTTGTACTCCAAAACGAAATCCGAGAGATGGCCCGCGTTTGGTCTCACTACGCAGTTTAAATTTGGTCCAAAGGATGAAATCCCCTGTGTCATCTGTCGAAGTGGCCCCTGGAGCCAATGACAATGGTATAGCTGAAGCGCCACGCGAATTAATGCTTAAGAAGTTTTGAGCCACCCCTTCAATCTGGAACTCGACGTTTGGCGCAAACCCTATGCTAACGCCAAGCACGCCGACTCGCGTTAAATCCCCGGTCAATCCTGACGCAGGAAACCTGGCGCCCTGGAGAAAATCTATTCCGGCTTCAATCCGCATGGTTCCGGGAGGAATGATGTCAACGTCTTCGGTGATTAGTGGACGTTGTTGGGCTTGCGCAGCTTGCACGCTGGCCAGCAGAAACAACACTGCGATGGCATTATAAAGAGGTTGGTAATCTCGACAGGACATCGCTTTTGTTTTCGT
>JBHENH010000022.1:22325-32661 GCA_046262135.1 Pyrinomonadaceae bacterium | reverse complement strand
GGATGTGCGGCGGCGGCTATGCCCCGCCGTGGAGGGCCTCTTAATTTCGGGGCTAGGCCCCTGGTGCGGCCTTTGGCCCAATTAATCTGAAGGGTTAAGCCCGGACCACGGGCGTAGCCCGGAATAATCTGGCCGCTATCGGCGGGGCGTAGCCACCGCCGCACATCCGGCGGCACAGCGGGAGCCTTACCAACCGAGGACTTTTAGGGCAAGGCTGATGTTTACTGTTTACTCAGCGTGATGGTTACATCATCCAGTTCGAACACGCTTCATCTGCTCCCCCTTGGCGCGGGTGATCTCATTGACCGCGCCGTCCGCCTCTACCGTCGCCACCTTTCGGTTCTAATTCGCATTGCCGCGCCGCCGGTATTCGTTACCGCAATTGGTTCGGTGTTATGGACAATTGCGTGGCGCGGCTTTTTCGGGACGTCCAGTGAGCAGTTGTTCGTGCTGTACGTTTTAATGTCTGTGGGTGGATTTGTTTTGATAGTCGGCGGCCATATCTTGAGTCTCATCGTTATGGGTGGCGCGTCGCGAAATCTCGTCACACACCTTCTGTGGAATGAACCGGTGCTGGCTCGCACGACCTACGCCGCGGTTCGCTCCAGGTTTTGGTCTTTGCTCGGAGCCACAATAATCATGATGTTGTGGCTTGGTGTTGCCGGCGCCGTCGCGTTTTTTGGTTGGTATGTTGTCGTCGCTTTCGTTTCAGTCGGCGCTATTGTGCTGGCGCGATGGGCGCCGGTCTGGCTAACGGCGATCGTAGGAGTAGTCGGATTTCTTGCGGCATCAGCAGTGGCTCTATGGCTCTTCTTTTTTATGGCAGGAAAAGTCGTTTATGTTCCGCAGGTTATGCTGGTCGAAGGTAAGCGGGTATTTGAATCGGTGAGCAGAAGTTTTTCCCTTGCGAAGGGGAACGTGCGGCGTTTGATGGCCATGACATTCTTCATTACTTTTGCCACCTATTCCGCATTGATGATCCTGGTGATCCCGCTTGCCGCTTCCGCCTGGATGAATGGGATCACGTTGTCGCCCTTCAGCGCTGCCGAATGGCCGATTTGGTATTCGATTTTTTATAGTGTGTTGGAACCTCTAAGCTCCATTCTGCTGGCGCCGGTATGGATGCTGGGTTTTTCTTTACTGTACGTTGATGAACGGGTCCGACACGAAGGCTATGACATTGAGCTGATGGCATCCCAGCGGCTGGGTGCAATGCCGCGCCTCAACGTCGCGTCACCGCTTGCTCCGGCTATTTCCGCTGCGCCGGGCCGTATGTTACCTCCGTTTGGCGCGTCAAAAGGTACCCTCGGGTTAAATTGAAAAAGAGAATCCTCGCCACATTCAATATGGCTGAAGGCCAAATCCGCAAGAAAGACGCGACTAACGCTTTGTGTTCGCGCCACGGTCTATTCGCAATCGGCTTTTTGCTCCTCGCGGTCTCTCTAGTACGCGCAATTCCGGTAAACGATTATCACAGGAAAGTCCAACAAGCCCTGACGGCCCTCGATACGCTGTCGCAGGTGAATGAAACGGAAGACGCAAGCGCCTACGATCTGCGGATTCGTGAAACTGTCAACGGCGTGCTCAATCTGCTACCACAGACCGAGATAGTCGAATGGAACGGGACGACTTTAAATGTAGACAACAACTGGCTCCATCAGGAGCTCGATAAATACATCAATGGGAAGCCAGCGGACCGAAACGAACTGCTCGACAGAATCAAGCAACGTCTTAAAGCCATAGACGAACGGCTCGTTGAAATTGAAACACCCCCGAGAGAAAGTGCGGACTCGAAAGATGAGGCGAAGCGTAAGCTGGCGGCGATTTTGCAGCGACCAGAATATGCGCGCAAAATTCAACAGCAAAGCGCCCTAACGCGACTTCTGAAACAGTTCATGAAATGGCTCCAGAACTTGTTTCCCAAGCCAAAACCGGTCTCCCTGGGTACCGCAGATCTATTCAGCAAAATTGCACAGGTATTTGTAATTGTTCTGGCGGTGGGTGTCCTGGTTTTCGTGCTGAGGTTGTTTCTGCCGCGATTGGTGCGGACCCGAAGAAAGAAGAAGAGATCAAAGCCCGGCGCCCGAATTGTGCTGGGAGAAAGACTGGAACCGGAGCAGTCAGCAACGGATCTGCTGTCGGAGGCGGAATCGCTCGCACGACGCGGCGAGTTGCGTGCTGCCATACGTAAGGCGTACATCGCTTTGCTTGTGGAGTTAGGAGAACGAAAAGTCATAAGTCTCGCGCAGCACAAAACCAATCGTGACTATCTTCGGGCCTTGCGAAACGTTGAACCGCTTTACGAGCATGTGAGACAGCTGACAGATAGTTTTGAGCGGCACTGGTATGGATTCGCGAGCGCGACCGAAACGGACTGGTTGGCGTTTCGTTCCGCATACAAGCAGGCACTATCGCGCTAGAAACGACCAGGACAAGAGAACGCAAATAGCCACAGATGAATGCGGACAAACGCGGATGGAATATCGTCAAGAATACCGTTCGACTTGTTTCTCGATTCCCAGTTTGTTGCGCGATGTTATTTCGATCTGATCCGACCCAATCCGCGTTAATCCGCGGCTGATAATCTCATGCGTCAACGAATCGGAATCATAATTACTGTTCTCGTGGCACTGGGTGTCCTGGTAGTGATTAACTCTGTCGCATACGTTCAGCAGGATGATCGCGAGGATTCGGAGCTGGCGCCTAACCGGTCAACCTATAACGCGCGAGCGACTGGCACCCGCGCTCTTTACGATTTCCTTACGGAATCGGGTTACAAGGTGGTGCGCTGGCGCGAAACGACGGATGGATTACTTCGTTCGAGGGGGCAAAAGATCCACACCTTCGTCATTATTGGTCGGCCCCGCGTTTCAATCACCGAAGAAGACGCTCAGAGTTTATTGCTCTGGGTGAAACGGGGTGGCCGCCTGGTGATAATCGATCGCCGACCCGACGAATACTTGTTGCCTGCATCAGGGAAATGGACCGTCACCACGGAACTTCTCGGTTACCCGAGCTTAAATGACGATCCAGCGGACCCTAAACAAATGACAGCCGGCGTGAGCCCAGTCCGGGCCGTTCAGCCGACAAGCCTGACTAGAAGCGTGGAGTCAATTATGCCTTCGCGATTCTTCGCGGCTATCAAATTTTTTCCTTCAAGCGGGGACAGCGGCCAGGGCCAATCATCGCAGGATCAAGCGACAGATGATCTGCCCACAAATGATGAAAAACCTTTTGATGAACCACCACCGCCGCAAGAGAGTACGAATACTGTTGCTAGCGTTTCACCAGCCCCGGTCGTCCACTTTGCCAGCGCCGGAGTTACATTGGTACTGGACTACCCGCATGGCGAAGGCAGGATAATCCTGTTGAGTGATCCTTTCATCGTTTCCAATACCGGGATTGGACTCAACGACAATCTGCAACTGGCCCTTAATCTCATTTCCGCATCCGGATTAATCGCCTTCGATGAATTTCATCAAGGGCGCGCGATAACCCGCAATGAATTTGCCAGCTACTTTTCGGGTACGCCCGTACTGCCAATTTTCGGTCAATTGGTTTTACTTGTCCTGCTTCTTGTATGGACGCGCGGCCGCAGGTTTGCCCGGCCTTTACCGTTACCGGCGGTGGACCGTAGATCGAGTCTGGAATTTGTCGCGTCGATGGCGGAACTGCAACAACGTGCGGGCGCCTTTGACCTGGCCATTGAGAATGTTTATACGCGCACGCGCCGGGCGCTGACGCGTTACGCCGGCCTGGACTACAACTGTTCACGTTCGCAAATCGCGGAACGTGTTGGAGAGCGCTCTTCAGTAGATCCACATAAGCTACAAATATTGATGCGGCAATGTGAAGAAGCGATCAATGGAGCAAAGATTAGCGAACGACAGTCGATTCAGTTAGCTGCGCAGCTGCGTGAGGTAGAAGGCGCGCTCGGGTTACGCATGCGCTCGCGCGAGGTTAAGCAAACAGCGCAAAACATTTGACGAAATCCGTTCTGTTATGTTTTGTACATTGTGCACAAAGTGAAAAATCCAAAGTACAAAGCTCCATCTACATTCATTAAACTGAAAACCAGTTCACACAAAAAATGATTGAATACGTCGCCCCAACCGTCGAACACATTCGCCGCGAATTAAGCAAAATAATAGTTGGTCAGGAGGAGCCGATTGAACAGATCCTGGTGGCCCTGCTCGCTGAAGGCCACGCGCTGATCGAAGGTGTACCGGGCACCGCAAAGACGCTCACGGTGAAGACGCTGGCGCGCATTATCAGTGCCGATTTTGGCCGCATACAATTTACGCCTGACCTGATGCCCTCCGATATCACGGGGACCAACGTTTTCAACGTCGCCACCTCAGCTTTCAACCTTAGACCCGGGCCGATATTTACTGACATTCTTTTGGCAGACGAGATTAATCGCACACCACCCAAGACGCAGGCTGCATTATTGGAGGCGATGGAAGAACGTCAGGTGACCATCGACGGCGAGGCTCATATGCTCTCACCTATCTTTACGGTGCTGGCTACGGAAAATCCCATTGAGTACGAAGGAACTTACCCGCTTCCCGAGGCGCAACT
Organism: Pyrinomonadaceae bacterium; assembly: GCA_046262135.1. Classification (GTDB taxonomy): domain Bacteria; phylum Acidobacteriota; class Blastocatellia; order Pyrinomonadales; family Pyrinomonadaceae; genus PSRF01. The sequence continues at coordinate 28,080 of JBHENH010000022.1, read as the reverse complement.
GGATCGGTTCATGTTAAAGATCCTGCTTGACTACCCGGGGGAAGCACATGAACGACAGGTCGTAGCAAACTGGGATGCGGGCTTCAATGCAAGGCGTCTCAATGAGGTTGATATTCAGCCTCTGCCAGATGCCGATGCCATCTCCCGTTGCCGGCGTGAAGTAAGCACGGCGCGCATGGAGCCGGGCGTGCAACATTACGCTGTCGATCTCGTTCGTCGCACGCGCAATCACCCTTTCATCCATTACGGCGCGAGTCCTCGCGCTTCTGTTGCTCTGTTGTTATGCGCTAAGGCTCTCGCAGCGCTTCGCGGCCGGCAGTTTTCCACGCCTGACGACATTCGCGATGTGGCTCGTCCAGTGTTGCGCCATCGATTGACATTGCGTGCTGAAGCCGAGCTGGATGGCGCCACGCCTGATGCCGTAATTACAGACATCTTAAAGAGTGCGGAAGTACCGCGATAGGGGACGGGGACGGGGGACAGAAGTCAGAAGTCAGAAGTCAGAATTCAGGAGTCAGAAAACAGAATTCAGAAAACAGAATTGAGAAAACAGAATTGAGAAAACAGAATTCAGAAGGCAGAAGTTAGGCGCCAGGCGTTAGACGCTGGACCGTGTGAGCGCTGAGGCCCGACCCCTGATGTCCGAGCCGCTTACCTTGAATTCTGACTCCTGACTCCTGACTCCTGACTCCTGAATTCTGTTTTCTGCTTTTCGCGATGCGCTTTGTTTTCAGCAAACTTTTCTACGTCTTAATGGCCGTAGGGCTGGTCATACTTTCGCTCTCATGGGGGCGGCCCCGACTTCGTTGGGTAGCCCTTGCTTACGATGTGGCATTGATCGCTCTTGCCTTCGTTGATGCAAATCGCAGCCGACTTCCAAAAGACGTGACCATCAAGCGCGAATTCGGCGGGCGATTTGCGGTTGGCGCCGAGACCGACGTATCGATCAACATTCAGAACAGCGGTACCCGCGCAGTGTCTTTGGTTATCAAAGACGAATATCCGCCGCAAATGAAGATATCGAGTTTGCGTCAGGCAAACCTGAGAGTGGACGGCCAGACCTCGGCAGCTTTGGTTTATCGTCTCACGCCACCTAAACGAGGGAGATTTGAGTTTGGACGAATTGCCGTACGATTTCTTTCACGCTGGAGTTTCGTGTGGTGCGAGACGCAAGCCGGCCAAGCTGTTGCTGTAAAAGTCTACCCAAACATGCGACGAGCGCGTGAAGCTGAGTTGAAAGCCCTGGGTGCGCGTTCGCTCGTCTCTTCACATCGAAAGACTTCCTGGCGTGGAGAAGGGCGCGAGTTTGAGTCGCTGCGTGATTATGTTCGCGGGGATGAGTTGCGCCATATCTCATGGACCGCAACTGCCAGACGAGGGAAGTTAACGACGCGCCAGTATCAGATTGAAAGAGACCAGACCATCTTAATCGCCATCGATGGAGGCCGACTGATGACGGCGCGAATTGAACAGGAAACGAAGTTGGATTCCGCGGTCCATGCAGCGCTTGCGCTGATGTCGGCAGCGGCGCGTGCGGGCGACAACGCCGGATTACTTGTTTTCGGACGAAAGATTAAGAGTTTTCTACCGCCCGGGCGTGGTCACGATCACATGGACGCGGCGCTCGAGGCTCTCTACGGTGTAGAACCGGAAATGATCGAACCATCGTATTCAAGGGCATTCGAGTTTATCTCCGCCAATAGCAAGCGACGGTCGTTAGTGGTGCTGTTGACGGATCTCGTCGATGAGGAAAGTTCAAAAGAGTTAATAACCTCGCTCCGCTTGCTGCGCCCGCGTCATCTTCCTTTGGTGGTGACGATCGCGGATCGCGATCTCAAAGCCGTGGTCAGCATCGTTCCCACAAATGCGCGCGATCTGTTCACACAGTCGGTCGCTGAAGAGATCATCCACTTGCGCGAAGCAGCACTGAGACTCGTTGAATCTCAGGGGGGCCTTGCGCTTGATGTAACAGCGGCAGCACTCGCGCCGGCGCTACTGGAAAAATACTTGCAAGTGAAAGAGAGGGGGCTCCTATAGGGTTGGCTGGACAATAGCGGGGACATCGGGGTAATAGGGGAACAGGGGAAAGGGGTAAACGGAAATACCGGATTTAAGAAATTATTTCCGACGGTGGATTCAAGTTTGAAGTGCAACAGAGGTATTGACTATTTGCTTCGCCCCAGAGGGGCGACATGTTTATAGCCTTGCAGTGTTTTCTTACTCAGGAGCTCTGTAGGAGCGTAACTGCTTTTCTTCTACCTACGGCGCAGCTTCCGCTGCCGGGTTTCGCTCCTGACGGAGCGAGGACTTGTGCAAGGTTCTCGTAGCTATAAACATCTCGCCCCGCTGGGGCGAAGCAACAGCGTATTCTGTTGCACTTCCAAGTTGAATCTACGATTTTTCATTGAAGAGCCACAGCCGTTGTCGTACGGGACTGCTTGAAATGAAAAATGAAAAATGAAAAATGCGGAATGGAAAATCTTGGCTTTGCCTCAAAAGTCATCAACCATGAGAATCCGGCTTCGAACTGACAAGGCCTCTGACTTTTGAGGCAAAGCTGAAAATCTTCGGACTTGAAGTACGGAGAAATGTCTCCTAACTAAGATGCCGCTTCCTGCTCCAGTGCCGACTCTCCTTCGAGTTTAACGCGCGCGCGCTCGAGAAAGGTTTTGATCATCTCGCTGACGCGTTTCTGCATTTCCGAACTGATGGCGCCTTCACCAACTAAAGCAGCAAGCCTGTGTAACTCACGAGCATGCGATCGGCGGAGTTCAACATGCTGTGACATTTTTATTAGTACGTTGTGACCCCGTACTTCAAACGCCGCCGCATAGCGAAGGTAGTTCTTCAATTCTGAACCGGCAGGCGACCACTCAAGCCGTTCCGGGCGATCTTCCGTTTTGCGGACGGCGAAGCTTGCTTGTACCGAACCAATTACCGGTACTTCAGCTCGCACCAGCCAGCGAACAATGCCTCCACTTTCTTTGCGAATCCCCTCGATGCCCGGCATCAAATCGGCGAAGTTTTTGAAGTCCCCAAAGAATTCGCGAGCGCGTTCCAGGCTCGTTTTGAGTTCCAGTTGACCGGTATATGACGCTTTGATTCGAAACATTTACTGTCCCCTTATTCTGTTCTGAAATAATGGATGCCTTCTTGAGGCCCTCCGTTGCAAATAATAGAGCCCAAATGTAAGTTACACGATTGAGAGACCGAGGTAAACATGCAATTATGTTGCGAAGGACAGTCGCATTGAACTTGCTGGAAAGATGCCCGAGGTGTGGCGAGGAACCACTGCGAACGTGGGAAGATCTGAGCGATGAGGACCGGGAAGTCGTCAGGCGTTTGCCCTGGTCCGCCGATTACACCCCTGAAGAGCGCAAGGCCATGCACTGCTGGTGCACCCGCTGTTGGTATGAATCCACTACGGACCACGCAGAAATTTAGGAAGGCTCGATCTGACGGCAGCGCCATTTCAGTCAAAATCTTGGTGACGAACGTAGCGGGGGCATGCCCCCTTCCTCACCTCGAGCTAATCGCTGTTGACTTTGATCCTCCCTTGTAAGCCTTTTAATCCACAAACAATCTAGCCTATTGCGCAGTCTCGGGGTTGGGAAGGGGGCATGCCCCCGCTCTTCCTGACCCAACACAGACTCTGATGACATCAGTGAGTAGGGGTTTTCAGGAAGTCTCTACCCTGCAATAATTCTCTCGTAAGCCTGCCGAATCTGCAGCATTCGCTCAACCAATGTTTTGTTCAATTGCTCAGCAGACTTAAATTCGAGTCGCTTTGCGATTTCGGAGAATGCGGGATGATCCGCTGAGGGTAACGTCGCTACCTTCCCCATGATCAGTCGCAGATAATGATCCACGGAACGAAGCAGTGTGTAACCGTTGCTAAGTGGTCCATAGTCGCGATTATCTAAAGAACTCCTCGCTTCCAAACGCTCCAACGTTGAACTCGTTGAGCGGTCGTCTCCTTCATCTGCCACGTCGTCTCGCAACTGGAGGTAGCGAGCAGCAAAATACACATCCAGCATTCCGCCCGCTGAAAACTTGATGTCGACACCGTTTTGCCTGCTTCGGCTTCCCTTTTCCTTCTCCAGGCGCTCGCGTACGCGACGAGTCTCGTCCCTAAGCACAGCGGGATCGATCTGGCGAGCTTTCTCATGAATTGCATGTCTGGCGTGAGTTTCGATCATTTTTCCCAGTTCCATGTCACCTGCGACACCACGTAGTTTGACATACGCCAACCACTCCCAGATCGCGCTGCGCTGCTTCAGGTAGTCGAGAAACGTTTCCGAGCTGATAACTAACGGCCCATTCTTTCCGTCCGGACGAAGACGAAGATCTACCCGGTACAAATAACCTTCGCGCGTTATGTTTGAAAGCGCCGCCACCATGAACTCGCACAGCCGGGCATACGCCTCATCCGGCGTCAATGAAGTTACAGGCGACGAGACGAACGGGTCGTAGATGATGATGATATCGAGGTCCGAACCGTAATCGACGCCTCCACTCGCGAGGCGCCCCAACGCGAGAATCGCGATCCGGGGCTCACTTTTCAGACGTCCGTAGCGCCGTACCATTTCACGCCGAGCGGAAAGGTAAGCAACGTTAATACTGGCGACAGCGAGATCCGTCTGTAGCTGATTAGACAACAAGATAGAAATGTAGCCTGCTGCGTCCTGCTCCCCAATTTTCAAAAGCAACCGCGACCATTCCCGGCGCAATGCAGAAAGCTCTGCGGAGAAGGTTTTTTCCTGGTCGATGCTCGCTCGAAGTTGTCCGCGAAAGTCCTGGCGATGGAATCGTTGCACTCCACTTCCCAGCGAGCGAATCAACCCAGGATTACCGGCCAGCATCTCTCCAAAGAGTTGGGAAGCGCCGCAAAGACGAACGACTGCGGCTACATTGCGTCGGGACAGTTGAAGGCCCGGTTCCGCCTTATCGAGTGAGGCGGCGACACGGCTGGTTAACAGCACGGCTCGATGCTGATTCGGCGAATTGTGAGCCGCTTCGCGGAGTTGCTCGGCGACCGATTCTTCGCTAACGGAGTTACCGTTAACTTCGGCCGGCTGTAAACGGGATAGGAAAACTCTGGCAGAGGCGTTTAGTAATCGTGCTTCACCGCCGGTTGGCGCTGAATCACCAACACGTCCATCCGGAGCTTCCCCGTGGGTCTTGTCGACGGCCAGGCCAACGGCATCCGCGAATATGCGATCGTAAGCCCGGCGCACGTTTGTCGTGTGAAGTTTCACCGCGCTATCAAAATCGCTCAGTGCGCTCGCACCTCGAAATCCCATGCGCCTGGCAACCAAACCTCGTTGAGTTTCGGTCACCGGCACAGAATGAGTCTGCAGGCCGTGTTCCATTTGCAATCGGTGCTCAAGCATGCGCAGGAACACGTAGGCGTCTGACAGTTCCGAACGCTCCTGTTCTGAAATAAGATTTCGATCGGCAAGCCGGCCCAGACTTATCACCGTGTGCGTAACGCGCAACCATTCGTCGCGCCCTCCATGCGCAACTTGCAATGCCTGGGCGATGAATTCAATCTCTCTAATTCCACCTCGTTGAAGTTTTACATTGAAGCCTTCGCCGCTCCCTCCGATGTGCCGGTCAATCTTTTGTTTTGCCAAACGCACGTTTGCCAGAGCGTCCTTAACTGAAATATCGGGGCGGTAGATGTAAGGTTCAACAGCGCTGGAAAATTGCGAAAACAGCGACTGGGAGCCTGCCGCAGCCCGGCTGCGAATCA
>JBHENH010000022.1:0-22302 GCA_046262135.1 Pyrinomonadaceae bacterium | reverse complement strand
TTCCCATGCCTGCGCGGATCTTTTGTAATATTTGCTGGCCTCCTGAAGCGAACACGCGAGTGCCCCATCACGGCCGTGTGGACGCAAACGCAAATCCACACGATACGCTGCGGCCTCTTCAGCCGGCTGGCCCACCAATCTCGTAAGAGCTTCTGAGAGTTTTATGAAATATTCGCGATTGCTTAGCTTCTCACGTTCGCCCGACCCCGCGGTGGTACCGTCATCGGAGTAAATGAATACCAGATCGATATCGGAGGCATAGTTGAGTTCGCATGAGCCGAGTTTGCCAAGCGCCACAACGCAGAACTCGGCCGTGGCGATCCGACCTCGTTCATCGTCGCGAAGCGGAGCACCATACAAGTTGTCGAGATCTTGTCTGGCCAAACTTAGGGCGTAATCCAGGATAGCATCAGCGAGATTTGATAACTCCTCAGTCGTTTCCACGAGTGAATGAGTTCGCCTGACGTCGTGCAGGTAAATGCGCAGTAGTTCGCGGCGGCGGAAGCGCGCGAACAGAGCCTGCGGCTTCAAAGATGAATTCGTCAACGCGAACCGTGCGAGAGACTCCTTCAACTGTTCCCGGGTCCGGACGCGGGCATCCGCGCGCTCGCGGATGAGCCAAGATATGTATTCGGCATTTTGTTCCAGGGTAGTACCGAGGAGAGGACTCCAGGCAGCTAACGCCAGCACGTCGGAAAGGACCGCAGAATCGCGAATTAATTTTTCAAAGGAGCGCGGCTGCTCTTGAGATAAGCGCTCTAGAAAGAGTCGAGCACCATTCTCATCAGGCAGATCACTAATGAGGAATTCGATTTTCTTGTCGAGCGTTTCCACGCCCGTATATTACGCGGCGACCTTCGATGTCCAAAGTCCAACGTCCAAGGTCCAACGTCCAATGTTTGACATTGGACTTTCTTAGATGTCGAAGTACATAGAAAACTCCAAGGGATGTGGTCGCATCCGCAGCGGAGTAATCTCCTTCTCACGCTTGTACGTAATCCACCGCTCGATTAATTGCGGATTAAAGACATCGCCTTTTAGCAGGAAGTCGTGATCCATTTCCAGGGCCTTCAATGATTCATCAAGTGAGCCCGGAAGCGTCGGTACACCCTGCAATTCTTCCGGTGAGAGATCGTATATGTCCTTTTCAAGTGGCTCGCCTGGATCAATCCGGTTCTGAATGCCATCAATACCCGCCAGTAACATTGCCGAGAAAGCCAGATACGCATTGCATGAGGGATCCGGGGGACGAAATTCGAGACGTTTCAGTTTTGGATTCGTGGAAAACATCGGAATCCGAATCGCAGCCGAGCGGTTCCTCGCGGAGTAAGCCAGGTTAACGGGCGCTTCAAACCCCGGCACAAGCCGCTTATAGCTATTAGTCGTAGGCGCAGCGAAAGCAACCACGGCCGCCGCATGCTTCAAAAGGCCTCCTATGTAATAGCGCGCCATTTCGGACAATCCGGCATAACCGTTCCCTGCGAACAACGGCTTCTCGCTTTTCCACAGAGACTGGTGACAGTGCATGCCTGATCCGTTATCTCCAAAAAGCGGCTTCGGCATAAAAGTAGCCGCTTTACCATACTGGTATGCAGTATTCCGAACCACATATTTAAATATTTGCAAATTATCTGCGGTGCCCAGGAGTGTGGAGAAACGGAAGTCAATTTCACATTGCCCGGCGGTAGCGACTTCGTGGTGATGACATTCCACAGTCACCCCGCACTTAGCCAACGTCAGCGAAATCTCCGAGCGTAAATCACTGAGCGTGTCAGTCGGTGGAAGCGGCACATAACCTTCTTTGGGTCGTATACGGTAACCGAGATTCGAACCTTGAAATTCGTTGGCATCGCGGCCGCTGTTCCAGTGCCCTTCATCCGAATCAATGGTGTAGCCGGCAGACTGCTGGTCGTTATGGAATTTCGCTGAATCAAAAACGAAGAATTCGGCTTCCGGTCCGAAATAGGCCGTGTCAGCCAACCCAGTGAACTTCAAATAATTTTCCGCACGCATGGCTACCGACCGCGGATCAAAAGCGTAGCCTTCCTTGGTAATCGGATCGACCGCATTTCCTACAAGGCATAAAGTCGGGTGCTCGGCAAACGGGTCCATCCAGAATCGCACGGGATCAGGAACCAAAAGCATGTCTGATTCATGAATTGCTGCCCAACCGCGAATTGATGAAGCGTCGAAACCGAAGCCGTCTTCAAACTGGTCTTCGCCCAGTTCGGCGATGGGAAATGTCAGGTGTTGCCACGATCCGGGCAGATCGGTAAACCGAACGGAAACGAATTTGGCCCCTTGATCAGAGGCATATTTCAACACAGTCTTTGCATTCATGAGTTCTCCTCAAGGAAATGGGAGTGTTAGGGGTGCTCTTCGCGCCGGTGCGGGAAATTGGCGCGAAGTATTTGGAAAGCCGGACCTTGCTAAGGAAAGAGCCGAACGTCATAGCGCGACGGCGCGTAAAAAAGTTTGCATTATAGTTTGGTCGCCGCGCATGTCAAGGTTTTTGCGACCAACTGAGACAACGACTGTAGCAGCAGGACGATAACTCCTTTTATATGGCGATTTAACTGCTAAAAGGAAGGCGCGCGAAATAAAAAAGTTATAGACCGACTTGCTGTTTTCTGTTACATTGCGCCACTAAGCGTCCCATCCAAGATATCTCCGCTAACCGAGCTCGGGATGTGTATAACTACGCTTTGACTTCTGGAATCAAGAACATACAAGTATTTCCGCAGGCTAGTCAGGAGACCGCGAATTGACCACGGCCATTGAGCAAACGCTCGAAACCTATGGGATCGAAAACTGGGGCGCTGGATACTTTGACGTAAATCGCAAGGGCAACCTGATAGTCCGTCCCACCGAGGGCGATTCTCGCTCAGCAGATCTAAAAGAGATCATTGACGACCTTGCGCGCCGCGGAATCGGCGCCCCTGTGTTGTTGCGGTTCCCGCAACTGGTCGCCTCCCAGGTCAGGAAGCTTCAAAGAGCATTCAGCCGGTCGATAAAAGAATTTGAGTATCAGGGAGCGCACATGTGCGTGTATCCCATGAAGGTCAATCAGCAAAGATCGTTAGTGGAGGAATATCTGAGGGAAGGCTCGCGCTACGATTTTGGTCTTGAGGCAGGATCAAAAGCTGAGCTCTACGCCGCACTGGCGCTGGAACAGACGCCGGACAGCTTGTTGGTGCTTAACGGATTCAAGGACGAAGAGTTTATCGAACTCGCCTTTGCGGGCGCGCGTTGCGGGAAACGCGTAGTGATCGTAATTGAAAAGCTCAACGAGCTGGATCATGTATTGAACATCGCCGAACGTAACGAAGGCGCCACGCCGACCCTCGGAATGCGCGTCAAGCTCTACTCGAAGGGCTCCGGCCGCTGGGAGAAATCGGGGGGCGAAGCCGCAAAGTTTGGGTTGACAACGACAGAGATGCTGGAAGTCATTCGGCGGCTCGAGCAGGCAGATCGTCTTGAGATGCTAAAGCTGCTGCACTTTCATATCGGTTCGCAGCTCACGGACATCAAAAGAATTAAGAACGCAATGAAAGAAGCGGCTCGTGTCTATGCCAAAGTCTATCAGATGAAAGTGCCGGTTGACCTCCTCGATGTGGGTGGCGGGATGGCAGTTGACTACGACGGTTCCAAGACTGCGTTTGATTCGTCAGCCAATTACACGGCCCAGGAATTTGCCAATGACGTTATCTACACGATCAAACAGGTCTGCGACGATGAGAATGTTCCGCACCCGACAATCATTCAGGAATCAGGCCGGTTTCTCGCCGCTTATCATGCTCTCCTCATTACAAACGTCCAGGACGAAATCGAAACCATCGTCGAAGATATTACCCCCATCGAGATCGACGACGATGATCCGCAAGTGGTCACCGAGCTGGGTGAACTGAGAGAGTCTATTACGGTAAAAAATTACCGGGAGTATTACCACGACGCCCTCGAGCATCGCGAAGAGTTGTTCACGCTCTTCAATCTTGGACTGGTTTCGCTCGAGGATCGCGCAAAAGGCGAAGTTCTCTTCTGGGATATTTGTGAACGGGCAGACAAGCACGCGCAACAGGCAAAGTACGTATCTGAAGAATTTGACGACCTGCGCCGCCTTTTATGCGCTAAGTATCTGACAAACTTTTCCGTGTTCCGTTCCGTCCCGGATCATTGGGCACTCGACCAACTGTTTCCCATTGTTCCTATTCACTGGCTTAACAAGCCGCCGACGGAATACGCAACTCTGTGTGACATCACCTGTGATTCAGACGGAGTGGTCGATAAGTTTGTCGATCTGCATGATGTGAAGCAGGTGCTTGAACTTCACTCACTGGTACCGGGTGAAACGTATTACCTGGCTTTCATGCTCGTGGGCGCCTATCAGGAAGTGATGGGGAACAACCACAATCTTTTTGGCACGCCGCATGAAGCGCACATCTACATTGATGACGAGGGTTATCTCATAAAAAAAGTAATTCGTGGCACCACAGTCGGAGAGGCGACAGAGCGCGCGCGTTACGAGCGCAGCCTGTTGCACGATGGATTCAGACGTTTGATTAACCAGCGAGTTAAGGAGGGAGAACTCAGCGAAGCAGAAGGCGCGGAGCTCGCGCAATTCTATGAATCGCGCTATGACGCATATACATATCTTTCTGTAAATGGAGCGAAGCCGCGTTCGCGACGCAGCACTGACTATTAGATTGACTTTATTCAGTCCTTACTGACTCCAGCAATCATCCCGACGTCCACAATTGTGAGAGGTTGACAACCTTTATGGTTACGCAGCGAAAACCCAAAGCATCAAAGTATCTTACGACGCCAACACGGCCGGTCCAGGTGGATCGAGATCGATCGGTTGCGGGTCTGCTGGAAAAAATGGAGGGCGCTGGCTTTGGCGGCCGTCAGATGGCCGAGGCGCACCGCATCTGGCTCGACATGCTGGGCGATAACACGACCATTATTGTGGCTGGGTCTGGGGCTCTCATACCCGCAGGCATGCGTCGTCTGCTGGCTTACGTAATCAAAAATCGCTTCGTTGATGTGCTCGTGCTGTCCGGATCACTTCTGTTTCATGATTTGCACGAAACGCTGGGTCGCTACCACTTCCAGGCGCATCCTAATATGACGGACGCCGAACTGGACTCAGCCCAGATCAGCCGCATGTGGGACCTGCTTGCTAGTGACGAAGAATACCGTGAGGCAAATGAATGGGTTGGCGGGTTTACTAACCAGCTCGACCAGACGCGTCCTTATTCGACTCGTGAGTTTCTGCATTTACTGGGCCGTGAGCTAGCCGAGATTGCGACTGAGGATGGCGTACTTACCTCGGCGTACAAAGCGCGCGTTCCAATTTTTTGTCCCGCAATCGCGGATAGCGGCATAGCTGTAGGAATCGCCGCAGCGCGTTTCGAAAAGAAAAACAATTTCATGTTTGACAACATTCAGGACGTGCTGGACATGACTAATGTGACGGCGCGGGCGAGCCTGACTGGTGTCATAAATCTGGGCGGCGGCACGCCGAAAAGTTTTGTCCAGCAAACAGAGGTTTCCTCCTTCATCCTGAAGAATCATCATCAGGGCCACAAGTACGCTATCCAAATTACTACTGACGCCCCCCATCCCGGCGGCAGATCCAATGCGGTGGCTTTTGATGCAGATCTGGTCTACGGCAAACTAGCGAGAGGTGCGCACAGTGCCTACGTAAATTGCGATGCAACTATTGCCTTGCCAATCCTCATTACCGCTCTCTCGCAGACCGCGGCCAAATACCTGAAGGGCCGCAAGCGTCCCAACTTTACTTTCGGACGCGAGCTGATCGTCGAAGTGCCTTAGGATCCGTTCTGCGGCCTCGCCCCATCACGACGAGGGCTATGCCCACGATAAGAAGGGGCGGTGTAACCCAAAATGTCCCAGCGTCGGCTACCCTCTTCAAATTCAGAACCGCGGATACAGCGGCTGCCACCAGAAACAAAATGCCGATTAAGCGAAGAGCTTTAGCTGGCAAGTCTTAACCTCCTCATTGATTCATCCTTCGGGCTTGCGTCCCAGGTATTGGAAGGCCGCCGACACATTCCCGTTCATCGTTATCACATCAAAACACTCATATTCCAACTGCTCGAACGGGCGAGTTATTTCCGCAATCCACTCCCGTTCGTGATGTCTCACGACAACACCCTCCGGCAGTTTGAAAACTCCATAACATCCATACGCATTTGCGTGTTGCTCATATCGTTCGCGATTGCGGTCGTCATCATTTATTAAGAGATCACTAATGTAAAGTAACCCAGTCGGTCGCAGCACGCGCTCGACTTCTGCCATCAACATCCGTTGCTCGTCGCTGTCGGGAACGCACGTAAGTACTGCAAACAGCAATACGGCGTCACACGAGCCATCGATGATTGGTAGTGTGCATCCGTCATTCCGGATAAGGTGGGCCGTGGGCACTTCAAGGTGGCTCCGTGCAAGCATGTCTGGCGAGAAATCGATGCCGACTAGCCCGTGGTAACCACCGTCGGAAAGCTCCTTGAGAGTGCGGCCGTAACCGCAACCGTAATCGAGTATGCGCCTCGCGCCATTCAAATAGGTCTTCAGCCAGTCCAGGCGTAACGGGTGAGAAAAACGCTTTTCGTCAGCTACGCGATTCCAGTAATTGACCTGTGTGGCGATCCCTTCCATAAATGTAAGCATCTGCAACCATCGAAGCGCTAACGCCACGATCCCTTAGACAACCAAGTCAGCATGCTTTCGGCGCCACGTTATGGGCGCGTGCACAAAGCGCGTCTCCTAATAGCAATGAACATCACGGCCAATATCGAGACACCTGCGGACACGTATTTGGCAGGCCAATCTCCGGTTTGAAGAAAGACCACTAAAGCTGCGATGAGGAATCTCAGGCTTGCAACCACACCAAGCGCGATTGCTATTTTGCCCTGCGTGCTAAGAACTTGCTTTTCCATCTGTACGCTCTTCGCGAATAAGAGACGTCAACACATCATGCATTAACCAAGCCACTGCAGAACTTCCTGCTCACTGGTGTCGCGAACGCCGCCAACGACGTGGATGAAATATTCTTCGAGAGAAATGGGGCCTTTCTGCTCCAGGTCACCTTCCAATGAAATACCCTTGCGCAGCTCGTCAAGTGGGCCGGCAGCGAGCAGTTTGCCTTGTGAGATGATCGCGATATCGCTGCACAGCCTTTCCACAATTTCGAGTACATGGGAAGTCAGGAACACCGTAAGACCTCGCGCGGTAAGCCTCGACAACAAATCTTTGAGTGTGCGCGAAGCTATCGCATCCACACCCTCAAAAGGTTCATCAAGAAAAAGAATCTCCGGCCGATGGATCAACGCACACGCCAGGCAAAGCTTCTTTTTCATTCCGTGGGAGTATTCCACAATCAGTTTCTTAGGTTCGTTGCGTAGCTCCATCAAATCCAGAAGCTCAGGAAGGCGTGTGGTGATTTCGGTTTTTTGCAGCCCATACATTCGCCCTGTGAAGGCAAGCATCTCCGCCCCGGTCAGTCTTTCAAAGAGATTCAAATCTTCAGGAACGACGCCGATCCTTCTCTTTACTTCGAGAGGCTCGGTCGCAATATCACGACCGAGCACTCGAATGCTGCCGCTCGTTGGGCCAAGTAACCCTGTCAGCATCTTTATCGTGGTGGATTTCCCCGCGCCGTTCGGCCCCAGGAATCCAAAAAAGCTGCCACGTCCTACGGTTAGGTTGAGATGATCAACTGCTACGAAATCGCCAAATCGCCGCACGAGGTCCACCGTTTGAACCGCCATCGGCTGGCCACCTGTGTCTAATTGCGGCATTCATAGGTTTGTACTTGGGTATGCAATAAGCCGTCAAGCGGTTCCTGTAACGCAAACTGTTAGTTTGCGGTTTCATGAAAGGAAGATCTGTGAATTCATTTTGGAACTTTGACGCCTTGTGAGCCGGATCTGAAAGTGGCATTTAATCAACTTCACCGAGCCAGTGGATCCACCTTCGAAACAGAACGGCGAGCGGTAGCGATCGGATCCTACACTCACCGTGGAGGCTAGCATCCGTTCGCTACCGCTCACGGTTCCTGTAATTCTGTCGCAAACACGCTATCAGGTGTTGCACTTCAAGGTTGACTCCACCAAAATCGCCTCACGTAACAACTAAAAGTGTACGGTTAATTGAGAGGAAGATTGTTCCCGAGGACGCAAACTGACAGTTTGCTTTACGTCAGCGACGTGTCATCGAAATGAAACGCGATTCGGTCGGCGAGGACCAAATTGCAAATTGAGCAGGCCACAACGCTGACGATGTTGGCCGCATTGATAGGCAGGCCCATCCGTCCCACCAACAGGCTCATGAAAAGGAGATTGCCCATTATCGAAATCGTGCCGTTGGTTACATTAAACTTCGCAAACCGCGTTAGAGTTGCTCGCGTCGTCGCTGAGGGGCGATCCTTCCAGGTCCACCTCTGATGCCAGATAAAATTATTTAGCACCGACAACTCAACAGCCATCGCCGTGGCGAGCAGATAACCAACGCGATGAGCGCCGTGAGTCAGCACAAAAATTGCCGCCGCCTGGAGGCCAAACCCCAGTACGCCGACGACATTAAACTTTATCCAAACATGCATGGGTAAAACAGAGGGCAGAGGTCAGAGATCAGAAGTCAGAAGTCAGAAGTCAGAAGTCAGAAAAGTTCAGAGTACAGGCTGTAGCTTGCTGCTGACTCGAAGGCAACTTAAAAATTGTACTCTTACTCTGCACTCGACCTCTGATCTCTGACTTCTGATCTCTGACTTCTGCTCTCTGATCTCTGACCTGCTGCCTTCTGTCGCGGGCATTCACGTCAGACGCTCCAGGCGGTAAAGCGCACGAGTGTTTTTGATTGAGGAAAAGATCAGGATGCAGGCCATGCCGATGATGGCCACGACGCCGCCGACATCAAACAGCAGAAATCGATGACCGAAAACGCGGACGTGCGAAGCGTGGAGCAGGTAGAGATTGCCTATGATAAGAATCAAACGCATCTCGGTTGGTCCCATTATCCCTTGCGAGATTTTGAACACGCGAAGTGCGTAAGCCGCCAGGTAGGAGTTGATGGCCAGCATAAAAAACACTACCAGCAGAGCAGCCGCAATTCTCTCCGTTATATAACCTGAGAGGGCGAGCCCTAAAATCAAAAACATGGTCCCGAACGTATCTATGATGTGGTCTACATAAAACCCGTAGCGCGGGCGTTGTCGATCTCGATATCGAGCCAGTGTTCCGTCAAGGCTGTCGCCAAACCAGTTGAGAAAGATGAATACGTTTACCAGGTGCAGCATGGATGGGGTTTTTCCGCTTGCTGCATAGCAAACCCCTGCGAGTAGCATTGACATTAGACCGAGGAGTGAAAGGTGGTCAGAATTTACCCAATGCGGCATGCGCTGCACCAATGCCTTCAGCGCCACCCTTTCGAGAGGCGCCAGCACACTTGTTTGTTCACGCTTCGCGTCTTTGAAATCATCACTACTCATTCTTAACTCCATTTCCATGGCTACTGAACACTCTTGAGCAGGATTAAGTTTTGCTAGCCAACGAGCGGGGGGCATGCCTCCTTCCCAACCTTGCAGACCTCGTGAGTCGCTCAATTGTTCTCAGCTCGATAACCTCTCAAGCAAGGACTAACCACTGAACTCAGTTCAGCTCCTGGTCAGGAAGGCGGGCATGCCCCCGCCGCTCCCATAGCCAGAGACTCAGATTCCTTTCACAATCCGCTATATCGAGCTTCAGTCTTGTAAGGTTCTCTCAGCCCTTTCTTCGCTTCATAGTGCGCGGCGTAGATGTCGGGCCGGGTCAGAACCTGCCGGTACTGGGCCAACGCGTCATTTCGTTTCCCCGCCAGGTCAAACGCTCGCGCTGCATACAGATGCGCCATAGTGACCAACGCAGGCTCCGCACGCTCTACTTTGGTAGCCGCGAGAAATTCTTTTGCTGCGCGCTCCCCTTCTCCGGCAGTTAGCAACACTTCGCCATACTTGAAATGGACGAGATCCAGCGCGCGTGAAACCGTGTCTCGCACCGTCCGGTCATGCAACAAATCATCGAACACGGCGAAGGCCTCGCGCTCAGACTTGATGGCGCCCTCGATGTTTTTGTTTTTTCTTTCGACTTCTGCCTGCGAGACTAAGGCTTCGGCCGTTTCCAGCCGGAAAAGATAGTTGCGGGGATAGCTGACACTTAACTCACGCGCGTGAGTCAGTGCGTCTGTGAAACGTTTTTCGCGAGTGTAGAGGATTATTAACAGAGTCTTGGCGTCGGCACGTGACCAGTTGCCTTCCTTCGCCACGCGCTCGAGCAATTGCAGGCCTCGCTTTTTCGAGCCTCGGAAACCAGTAATTCCCGCAACAACCTTGATCGGTAACGGTAAAGAACCCACAACGTACTCGTAGAGACCAACGGTAAGATTGGCGTCGATGAATGTTGGATCAAGTTTGAGAACTTCCCGGTGATGATCGACCGCATCGTTACCATCTCGCAGAGCGGCAAAGTGACGTCGCTCAACAGCTTCTTCGAACGAGGCTTTCAACCCTTCAATCGCTGCAAGCCAATCGAGGGCCTCGACCTCCTTAGGGTTCCGTTTCAGACGAGTTTCAGCGCGTCGCTTCGCCTCGCGAGTTAGATTGCGAAATTCATCGACGACCTTCGTGTCGACTTTATCGTCGCCACTCGAATAAAAACTTTCCGAGCTGTAGAGCGATGATTGAAGTCGTCGTGACTCATAAAGCGTTTTGATCCAGAGTCGCGCAGCCAACAATTGTGGGCCGGCGGGATGATTCGGATACAGCCGCGCGATTTCCTTAAAGTCCTTCTGCGCCTGGTCGTAGTCCAGATTGCGTAGCGCTTCCAGACCACTGCGACGCACAGATTCAAACTGCGCCCTCTCGGCGTCACCGACCCAGGTGTTCGTGGTTGCTTGAGCAAAAGCACTTTCCGAATTCAGCACGAACGCCGAGAGTACCAAAACAATAAAATATTTCACCAGACACTGCCTCCAATTTCCCTTAAACAAAATTCTTAAATAAGAAAAGCCAACGTCTTAGCAAACTCGTAAATCGGACTCAACAATCAGGAACCGGCAAAAGCCTCCAGGTATTTCACACCCGCTCCGGTGTTAAATAGAACAACTCGTTCGTCCCGGCTTACCGTGCCCGCTTCAATCAAGTTTTTTAGCGCCGGCAAGCAGGCCGCTCCTTCCGGCGCGCAGAATATTCCTTCCGCTGCGCCAATCTCGCGAGTGGCTTCGATTAATTGTTTGTCCGTCACCTCGATTGCCGTGCCCCCTGATTCGCGCAACGCATCCAAAATTAAGAAGTCTCCGATCGCCTTCGGTACTCGCAAACCTGATGCTATTGTCTCGGCGTTGGCAAATTCCTCCGCAAAACGTTTACCTTGTTCAAAGGCCCGTACAATCGGAGCACAGCCACTCGCCTGGACACTCACCATCCGAGGACGCCTGGAATCGATCCAGCCCATCTGTTCCATCTCGCCGAATGCTTTCCACATACCTATCAAGCCGGTTCCACCACCGGTCGGATAAATAATGACATCAGGTAACCGCCAGTCCAGTTGTTCAGCCAGTTCATAGCCAAGCGTTTTCTTGCCTTCGACGCGATAGGGCTCTTTCAAGGTCGAAACATCAAACCAGCCTTCCGTTCCCTTTCGCCGGGCAACCTCTGCACCACAGTCTGTAATCAACCCCGCCATTAGAGTAACGTGCGCGCCTGTTTGCTCGCATTCAACTACATTGGCGCGCGGCGTATCGTTTGGCATGAAGATGAAACATTCGAGGCCGGCTCGAGCTGCGTAAGCGGCGAGCGCCCCGGCCGCATTTCCGGCTGAGGGCACCGCGAGCTTTTTCGCTCCAAGCTCTTTCGCCATTGAGATCGCCGTCGACATGCCACGAGCCTTGAAGCTCTGCGTCGGATTCTGCGATTCGTCTTTAATGTAAAGCTCGTTAATTCCAACTTTCCTACCTAAACTCTCGGCATGGACGAGAGGCGTCCATCCCTCGCCTAAGGAGATAACATTCTTGTCGTCGTCTACCGGTAAGACTTCGCGATAACGCCAAAGGTCTGACCGCCGGCCCGGCAAAGTCTCCTTTTTTAATGTGCTGGCTGCACGCTCGAGGTCATACCGAACAAGCAGTGGTTTTCCACACTCCTTGCATAAATTTAGCAACCGCCGTGCCCCGTGCTTAAAGCGACACGCGGCACATTCAAGATGCGTAACATTCATGGATTCGGGCCTTTCTTAAGAAATGGTTCAGGGCCTGGCAACGCGGCTTTCGGCGCAATCGTCGTGGTTTACTGGCATGTGGAGCAAACATCATGCATCACCGGAGGGCCGATTGGATAAGCTTTAGCTTGCGCGTTTATGACAAGCACAAATCTAACGGTTCAGGGCGCGTACGAAGTGAACCGCCGGTTACAGAACCGAGCGCGGTAGCGCCGGATGCTAGAGTCAACTTCGTATGAGCTAGTACCAAATGAGGGCGGCAGCATCCATTAATCAATACTTGCATTGTTTGCAAGCACTGCATTTTCGAACAAAAGAATGGGTTATCGTTCTCAGTAGAGCTGAATCTAGCATCCGACGCTACCGCGAACTGGTCTGTACGAACCGTCTCAAGTCGCATGTCGAATCGCGCCCACCGCTCGTTTTTTCGATCATTCGCCCGTTCCGTTACCTGAGCTGGCACGGGCCAGCGCGGGCGAGTGACAAGTTACGGTGAAACAAAGTATCTTGTCACGCTCATTCAGCAGCACTTTACTCGCATTAATAGAGGGGACACACATGCCAAATCGTACGGCGGCAATCAAGACCAACAAGGGCACCATCCGTTTCGAACTTCTGGAGTCCGATGCACCCAAAACAACAGAGAACTTTATTAGTTTAGCGGAACGCGGATACTACGATGGCGTCATCTTCCATCGTGTGATCAAGGGCTTCATGATTCAAGGCGGCGATCCGACGGGCACGGGACGCGGCGGTGAGTCGGCCAAGGGAGGACGCTTCAACGACGAAATAGACGGCTCGTCAGCGGTCTATCAACGCGGCTACAAAAAGGGCACTGTTGCCATGGCGAATGCAGGGCCGAACACCAACGGTTCGCAGTTTTTTATTATGCACGCCGATTATCCCTTGCCACCAAGCTATACGATCTTCGGTCGCGTAACCGATGGGTTAGAAGTCGTGGATGCTATCGCTACCAGCGAAACTGATCGGAATGATAAACCTGTCTCCGAGGTAAAGATGGAAAAAGTGACGATTGAAGATTGAGACGCCCGCCATTAATGGGAACGCTGGCGCGCTCGCCTGCCGGTCGCACATAACGAGTAAGTTTTCCAGCGAGGTTGATGGCGTTCTACGCGCAGCTAAAGCCTGAACTCTACAGGGACAGCGTCTTGCGAATGGCGTCTAATACAAAGTACTTCGCTGCCGCCACGGCATCTTCCAAACTTCTTCCCTTACCCAATTCTGCAGCAATCGCCGAAGACAAGATGCAGCCGGAACCGTGAAGTTCACCACGCTCAATGCGCTTCTCTCGAAACACGGTGACTTTCCCTTCATTGTCGAGCAAATCAACAGCATCTTCGGATAGGTCTAACCGGCCATGGGCCTTCCCGTTTCTTGCGTCGAGGCTTTCTCCGTTTGCTGCCTGCCTTCTTAAATGTCCGCCTTTGATTAAGACTGCGCGCGTGCCCATTCCGCGAAGCGCCGCCGCGGCCCGCCGCATTTCGACTTCTGAACTTATCGTTAAGCCTGTGAGCCGTTCAGCTTCAGAAATGTTTGGGGTTATTAGTCGAGCTGCGGGCAACACCTCTTTTACAAACGGCTCGACGGCGTCCTCTTCCATTAATCGTTGACCCGAGCTTGATATCATTACCGGATCTACAACCGGCGACGGCAGATCCGTTTCCCGAAACAGGCGCGCCACCTCGAGTACAACACCGCGTGTCGGTAACATGCCGACCTTCGAACAAACGATATTGTGATCTTCGAGTAGGGGTAGTATTTGGGCGCGTACAACTTCACCGGTCTGATGGGACGCGCCGAAGACACGTTCTTCATTTTGAAAGGTAAGCGATGTTATCGCCGCCACGGCTCGGAGTCCGAAGGCGGCAAAAGTCCGCTCGTCCGCGAGCACACCTGCGCCTCCCGAAGGATCAAAGCCCGCAATCGTCAACGCGGCGGCGCAGGGATTTAGGTTTTGAGCCATTTCGGTAGTCTCGCCGGCCTAGCGCTCTTCAAAGTTTAAACGGATTTCTTTTACCACCCGGTCTAATTGTAAAGGGTCGCTGAACATGCTGATGCCCGCTATTCCGTGCGCGCCCGCACGAATACACGCGGTAGCGTTGCCAGCCGTCAGCCCGCCTAAAGCGATTATCGGAAATGATGAAAGGCTGGATGTAACAGTAGCCAGGTGGGTAAGTCCCAGCGGCTCCCCATAAGGTTGTTTTGATACCGTCCCAAACACCGGACCGAACACGGCGAAGTCGGCGCCTTCTCTGCGGGCGCTCTCCGCTTCTTCAAACGAGTGAGTGGAAACTCCAATCAGGAAGTCTGCGCCAAACGTTCGCCGTACAACATTCACCGGCAGCGATTTCGTTGTCAGATGGACGCCATCTGCTCCCGCTCCGCATGCAACGTCAGCGCGATCATTTACCAGTAAGCGCGTAGAGGTTGTCCGGGTGATTTCGACGGCAGTTACCGCGAGCGTGTACAGTACGCTGGCGGTCAGCCTCTTTTCCCGAATCTGAACAAGGTCGATTCCGGCGGCCACTGCCGCTTCGATCAAGAGCAGAACGGCTGAGAACTCTTTATTGGCCGGAGTTGTTTGGGCCGTCGTTGCGCCGCTCGTAATGAGGTAGAGGAGTGGCGATTGCGGATTGAGCGGCATTTATTCTGGGGTTGCCGGAAGCCTCGGTACTCTCCTGGAGCGTTCGTACAATCTGCTTGAAGTGGAAAATCTCCCAGAAGGCGATGCCGACATTCAAAAGCCCAACGCCGGTCACTGCTCCACGCATCCATCCCGAAGCGACAACAGTTTGCAACCCATAAAACCCGGTCTTGCGTGCGGCATACAGAAGAAAATAATTATTGCCCCAATCGCTCAAGCCAAGCGTCCCCTGAGGAATCCAGGGTAGAAGTGTAAGCACAATCCCGATTTCCAGACAGAGAATAATATAAAATATGACACTTAACTTGGCCGACATTGGAATAATAAAGTAAATCGTGAATGGTGCATCGTAAATAGTGACTGCATCAGAGAAGGCTCACTGAGTTGTCCATGCGTCTCGCATTTGCTGAGCTTGAGACTGCTATTCACTATTTACGATTCACTATTTACGATTTGAATTACTTCCCTTTTTTCTTCTTCTTTTGCGCGGCTGCTTTACGTGCCTGAAGATCTTCGAGTTTGCTTGCAACGTCACGGTAACCAACATCCACGCCGTACACTTCCGTAAATACTTCCACTGCGCGCGTCAGGTCGCCCATTTGATCATAGGCTGAACCGAGTTCATATTGCAGCGCCTTATACTCTTCAGCGCTACGACCAGGAGCCTCAAGGCCTTTCTTGAACCACAGAACCGCCGCTCGCGGTATGCCCTTTTGAATGAAGCAATGCCCCAGCATGTTGCAGCATTGAAGATACCGCGCCGTTCCGTCTGCCGAACCGGTTAAACCTGCGGCCGTTTGAAATTCGCGAATCGCCTCGTCAAGCAAGTCCATCTCCTTGTATGCGATCGCCATATTGTAATGGGTCTCAAAATCTTCTTTGGAAGATGCATGATCACTCTCGGCTTCGACGCGGAACTCTTCAAAGATTTCTGCCAACCCTAAGTCAATTCCGCTACCCTGAGCGGCATGAACCTCCGGAACAACAGTAGCGGCCTCTTCGGCGAAGGTCACTTCCAACCCAGAATGCGTCACACCGGTGCCGGAATCTATTGCGACGCCTGCAATCGATTCGGCTGGTTTGGCACCTGATTCTTCCATCTCCAACTTTCGACGTCGAGAATCGATTTCCGGATGAGAGCCAAACTGCTTTTCCAGCAAGTCAAGGGTGTCGCGGGCGATGTCGGTATACCCCTGAGTAATGTAGAAGTCCACACTCTCAAGCTCCTGCTGCATCATAGAATCGACGCCGCCCGCCGCCGGCTGAACGGGGGATGGCGGTGGCTGCAACGATGTGTGCTCAATTTCGTCTCCGGCGAAGGTGAACTCCGCGGATGAACCGGACGATACCTGATGGGCCAACTCTACTTCAGCCCCGGCAGTTGTGCGGACATCGTTGTCATTCAGATCCGCGAAAGACGCGCTGGGGTCGGACACAGCTTCTTCCCCGACGGAATTCCATTCAAACTCCGCCGTCGGT
Source organism: Pyrinomonadaceae bacterium (assembly GCA_046262135.1). Taxonomy (GTDB): domain Bacteria; phylum Acidobacteriota; class Blastocatellia; order Pyrinomonadales; family Pyrinomonadaceae; genus PSRF01. The sequence goes on along the minus strand of JBHENH010000022.1, from coordinate 5,889 downwards.
GTACTGGAGACACCGCTTGTTTCGGACGCTTCAGTTTCGCCATCGCGCACGATAGAAAAGCTTTCAAATGAAGGCACGGGAGCCGCTGAGAGATCATCGCCCATCGTAGGCTCTTCGACATCGCTTTCAATTGCGCCGCCAATAGCATTAAGACGATCCAGGTATCGTTGTTCGTCCGGCGCAAGCCGCACGAGTTGGGTCAACGCATAACGTTCGTCATCTACAAGCCCAGCTGTTTCTGCAGATTCCGCGAGCCTCTCGAGGGCAGCGCGCAGCTTCTCCATGTCGCGCTGCCACCAGTGGATGCGTGCGAGCAAACGCAGGCCACCCACGTGTTCGGGGTCGCGCGCGAGAAGTTCATTAACCAGTTCGAGCAAATCATTTTCTTCGCGGGCCGCGAGCATCGGTTCAATGATGCTGGTTAGGATTCTCGCTACTTCGTCTTCCTGGTCCAGTTTTAAATAAAGGCGGGCAACTTCAATGTATCGCCGGTAGTTTGTAGTGTCCTGGGCCATCAGCATCGACAGAGCGCGTTCGGTGCCTGCCGGATCTTCTGCCTCTATATAGGACGCCGCCAGCATGGAGATGAGCTCTGCATCACCAGGCGAATCTTGAAGCGCTTTTTCAATTAACTCCGCCGCCTCATCAGCCGAACCTAATGCGGCGTGAGCTGCGACCAAACCCTTGAGCGCCTGCGGATTGTTCGGCGCGAGTTCGAGAGCTCTCGAGTACGCAGCGAGCGATTTCTCTAAAGCTACGTTCTCAAGGAGGTGGTTGGCGGCTTCGATGAATGCTTTTGCTGCTTCCGGCCGCATGCCCTCAACCAGGTAACCTTCGGCCAGCTTCAGTCTGATCTCGGTGTTATGAGGATCAAGGTCAGCGATTTTATGAAGTACCTGGAGGGTTTGTCTGGTAGAGCCGGCCTTAGTATAGGCATCGGCTACGACAAGGTATTGCGCACGCGCATCAACCACCAAACCCTGGGTGGCATATAGATCAGCAAGCTTATTGGCGGTTTGGGGATCTTTGGGCTTAAGCTTATCGATCTTCCTGTACATCGCGATCGCTTTCAGCGTGAATTGCTGTTCGCGATAATGTTCGGCTATGCGCGAGAAGCAGGAGATCGCTTCCTCTTTGTCTCCGGCGCGCGCTAAAAGATCTCCCAACATGTTGAGAGTCGTGAGATCGTCATCATCATTCTCGATGATTTGACGATACTCTTTGATAGCGGCATTGATCTTTCCCTGTGAGAGGAATTTTTCAGCCGCCTTTAGAACCTTAGCTTTTTCGAAAGGCATCAGGAGTATTATGTAGCACTGAACACGGCAGTGGAGTCAAACGCAGCGCAAGGTTCGGATGAAAGTAGGATCGAGCTGAGCATCTTTGATCCAGGACTTTCTGTTCAACGGAAAAACCAGAGGCTACGCTAACATGCGCAAAATATGGCTGTCAACGCATCGATTTTTGGTAACTCTGTCCTAAAAAATCACTAATGGCGGTAAGACGCGCAGTGGATTCACAGTCTCTGTTCAGTCTTCGGATTTGCGCGTCAACTCACCCCTTTGAATACTGAACCGGACCAAACCAGCAGCCACCCGCCTTACCGGGCGAACCCTCAACGCTGGCCACAGCTAGGGCAACAAGTGGGCACCGCAGGTCTGTTTTTGTATTCGGCCTTCGCACCTCATTCAATCGCCGCTGCCGAAATTTCATTGGCCATCGCGGGCGCGGGCTGGCTTTTGCGCGTAGTCTCTTCCCGGCAAACCGGGTTTCTCAGAACCGCATTTGATTTCCCCATCCTCATGTTTTTTCTGTGGAGCGCGGCCTCGTCTTTCCTTTCACAGGAACCACAAATCAGCATCGCAAAAATCCAATCAACGTGCGTTATCTTTCTCTTTTATTTGACCCAAGCCATCGTTACCCGCCGCACGGCGATACTTCTGGTAGCAGTAATGATTCTGTCAGGTGTATCCGGCACGGTCTACAGCGTCGTGGATATCGCGCGAGGGAGGGGAGTTGTGATCGAGTCAATCGCCCCGGACAGTCCGTTCTATCCACTTCACATTCGCCCCGGTCATGCCATCTGGAGGATTGGCGGACAACGAATGTCGTCGGTTGCAGATGTTGACGAGTACTTACGAAACTCGCGGTCGGAAACCGTGGCCATCAGTCTCATCGCCCGCGGTGAACACGTCGAGCTTCCTCAGGTAATAGTCACTGATGCAATCAAAAGGAACGCTTCTCCCTCAGGCATTGTGGGGCGCGGCCCGACGCACCGGTTTCGAGCTTCCGGATGGACTCGCCATTACGAAACGTATTCGGAGATTCTTCAGATGCTGGCGCAGTTGAGTTTAGGGTTGGCGCTGGCCAATTTCAGGAACCACGGTCTAAATTTCCGATCCAAATTGGCCTTTGCAGCTGCTGCGCTGTTGGCTCTGGGAATCGCATTTACGGCAATGCGTACGGTACTCGTGGCCCTGGCTATCGGTTTCTGCACCATTGGTTTGCGCTCGGGTGCAGCGAAATCCAGAGCAGTAAGCCTCGCCGCGATTCTTTTAGCTCTGACTACAGGTGTTTTCGTCGTTTATCAGGCGCGCGCGCAAGACGCATTGTGGTTCCAGGACTCAAGTTCATCGCTACGTTTTCAAGTAGCCAGGGCAGGGCTAGCGCGATTGATGGTTCACCCCGTGTTCGGGCATGGCATGGATGCGATGCAACGGCACTGGAGGGAGTGGGGATTCCCTGGTCACGACGTTGTTCACCTTCATTCAACTCCGTTGCAATTGACTTTCGACCGAGGGCTGCCCGCGCTCCTCCTCTGGCTTTGGATAATGACTCTCTTCTGGCGTATGGCATCGCGCGGTGATCGATCACTGCGGGAGAACCTTGATACAAACCGGCATGGGATCATGCTGGGCGCAACTGGCGCGGTAGCGGGGTTCTTCGCCAGCTCCCTCGTCAACTATAACTTTGGGGATGGCGAGGTAGCGCTGGTCTTTTGGTGGTTGCTCGGAATTGTTGTGGTGTTGGGAGGGGGAACGGGGGCCAGGGGTCAGCGATCAGAGGTCAGAAGTCAGAGGTCAGAAGTCAGAGGTCAGAGGTCGTCGTCAGACGTCAGAAGTCAGAAACGCGGTTCCCGGCCCTTAGGACGTTTTGATAACCAGCGACCCGTCGAAGTTACTGCCATGAAACAAGGAGTGACAGGTTTCCTCTTCGATACTGATCTGTCAGATTTTTGACCTCTGACCGCTGCCTTCTGACTTCTGCCTTCTGACTTCAGATCACATCTGCAAAGTTTCGGCGCGTTTTGGCGAACCACCAGTAGCCGAAAATAAAAAGCACGGCGGCCCAGACTGCGAAGTAACCGAGACCGTGCCAGTCAGGCGCGGACCCTTCCAAAAAAATTCGGCGATAATTGCGTACCAGCGCTGTAAAGGGATTAGCGTTAATGAAGGGCCGGTACCGGTCTGGCACGATCGATTCGGGATAAATGATCGGCGTCAGGTACATCCAGGCCATTAATGTAAGCGTAATGCCCTGAACGATGTCACGGAGGAAAACACCGAGAGAAGCTACCAGCCATGCTGCACCCAGGGTGGCGACGAGTTGCGGTAACAGCAATAGCGGCAACCACAAAATGCTGGCGTGTAATTCGCGATGAATAATCACGACGGCCACGATCAGCGCCAGCGTCCCAAACATTTGATTGCCCAGCGATGACAGTGCCTGCGCGACAGGCAAGGTCTCCAGTGGAAAGACTACCCGCTTCACAAGGTTTGAATGAGTCACGATCGTGACAGCCGAATTCTGCAGCGCCTCCTGAAACATGGTCCACGGCAGCAAGCCGCAAAAAAGATAGAGCGCGTAGTCCCAGGAAGAACCGCGGGCGCCGAAGCGCGCGCCAAAAATCCCGGCAAAAATGAACGTGAATATTGCAATCATCACGACCGGTGTGACGAGCGCCCAAATAATTCCCAACACCGATCCTTTGTACCGGGACACCAATTCCCTTCGCGCCAATGAAAGGATCAGTTCGAAGCGGCCCGGTAGTTCCCACAGGGGTCGCCACACTGCGCGTCGTGCTGTTTGGGCCGAGATCATTAAAGTGGTGAATAGTAGGTGGAGAACAGTGAATAGTACAGAAAGAACTGTTCGTTTCGTGTTTTGTGCTCTATATTTTGCGCCTTCCAAATCGTGGGTCGCAGTCGCATCTGCAACGACGGATCAGCTACAACTTGTCCAGCACTTACAACGAAGTTCAACACACCGGGCACAAAATTCAGAGTACAAAGTTTTATTAATCTATTCGTCCAAACCCTCTCCAACTATTCTTGTTGTGCCATCCGATGACCACATCTTTCGCTCCAATGTCGTGCCACCAGCTTTCGAATTCCTCCCTGCTAATGTAATGCGACGTCGGGGCCACCAGGTGATCAAATACGATGGTGTGTTGCTCGCGCCACCCAAACCCTGAAATCGCATTAAGGTACTCGTTATAGAACAGACGACCCGCAAAACTGGATCCGAGATGTGAACGATTGAGTGGTCCATATATGACCTTCGTCGCAACGTAGAGTAAGGCCGTTGGCAACTTGGAAAGTTGCAACAGCACGCGCCGATCGATGCGGGATGTGAATTTCTCTCGTAACGGATTTACGCCGCGTGTAATCCATTCGTTATTTTCTGCCCCATAGATCCATACTGACAAATGTCCGCCATCTTTAACCTTCGAGGCCAGCGACCGAAAGCCCCCAAACGGGACAGGCAAGTGATGCAACACACCTACTGAAAATGCATAGTCAAACTCACGGGCCAGCGGAAGATGATAAATGTCCGCCTGAACGATGTGCGCGTTATCGAGGTGGCGAGTTGCTGCAAATGCTGTTTCAACCGCATCGCTTAAATCTACGCCAATGACATCACGTGCTCCCCAACCTGCGGCGAGCTGCGTGTGACGTCCTTTTCCGCATCCTCCTTCGAGTACAATCTTGCCCTGAAAAAACTGAGGCTGAACAGGGGCAACCCACCCGAGCAACTGATCCGCATAACGTGCGTCGTCCTGGTTAAAATGTTGCCACTGCCATCCAAAGTTTTCAGCGGTCGCGGCTTTGTCTGTTTCCAGTTTTTGTTTTGTGGCAAAGCGCGGTACACCTCGTGTGACCGAAAACTCTTGCGCGCAACCATCGCAAGCCAGCCGGCCTTCAATAATGTCAGCCGCTTCTGTCTGCTCCACGGCCGCCAGGATTATCCTGCCGGCGCACGAAGAGCATCTCAGGTACTCCAGCAACTTCCGTTTCATACGGCGCAACTCAGCCGAGCATTCCCTGAGTGAATGCCGGGATCAACCACTATGGGTGATGAAATTAGCCGGGTATTCCAGATCGAATGTATAGCAGATACGAATAGCTGAGCGGAGATACAACGAGGCAACACGTGTGCAACTGCGATCAAAACGTCGGACTGATTGTTATCCCGCCTACAAGATACGCGATCTCGCCCGAGTTTGATTGAAGGCGTAGACTGTAATCTCCGGGCGGAGTGTTTTGGTCCACCATCACCTCAATACTAACAACCGGCATCGAACCGCCAAAATGTTGTAATGTCAAACTCGCTGGATCAACAGTAATAAATGGTGAGCTGATCGAAAATCCGTTGCCGGGAACCTGGTCTACCCCTTCGCCCCCAATGTAAAGCGTTAGCTTCGTCCCCGGTTTGGCAGGTATCGGTATCGTCGAGAGTTCGGCGCCTATTCCGATTAAGCGGGGGTTGATGGCGGGAAGTGAGTTCTGAGGTGCGACGAGAATATAGTTTATGAGTGCGGTTTTCTCCGCAACGACGCGCAGACGACTTCTCATCTCAACGCTACGGAAAGCCCGCTCCGGCATATGC
>JBHENH010000021.1:32242-32803 GCA_046262135.1 Pyrinomonadaceae bacterium | reverse complement strand
TCGTTGAGCTCACTTGAATAAGGCGCTTCGGTTCCTTTTCCGCGCATCACCTTGTATTGCTCGGGCGTAAGGATGCTCTTCCACTCTGCGTCTGTCTTAACCACTCTTCTGACTCCCCTCGTCAGGCCCGTGTCCTTAGGACTGCGGTTCTTGTCATAGCTCTGTCGTAAAAACGATTGGGACACGCCAGGTAACATTGAAAACCCGTAAAGTGCGGCGAACCCCATCGAGGATGAAATAAAGAAACGTCTGTTCATATACCGTGGATGACTATTCTAGTCGATACGCTGTCAGGCGGAAACTCAAATCCAATTAGAGTGTAGCACTCACGTTTTCGGCACCCAGTTACGTGCTCAACCAGAATCAGCCTAATTACTATCGTCATCGCCCCGCTTTCGCACACTGGCGATAACAATAGCCTCCGGTTTGCTTTGTCGCGCCGGAGGCTTTGTTTATTCAAATTTGTACGCTGCTAACTAGTAGCGTGAGCCGCCATTGCGGCCACCACCGCCTGCGCGATCCTCGCGAGGCTTTGCTTCATTCACGTTCAACGCGCGACCA
>JBHENH010000021.1:0-32227 GCA_046262135.1 Pyrinomonadaceae bacterium | reverse complement strand
TCGACATTTCAACGAAGCCGAAGCCGCGTGAGCGACCTGTTTCGCGATCTTCGATCAGGTTCACGCTTTCAACGGTGCCCGCTTGCGCGAAGAGTGTTTGGAGTTCCTCGGTTGAAGTTTGGAACGCGAGATTACCAACATATAGTTTCATAGACATTTTATTCTTTACCTTTTCCCCTTTGGGATATTACCTGTGGCTTTCACCTGCAGGACTCAACAGAAGCCCACTCAGAACATCAGGCTTCCCAATTTGCCACGGTTACATATCCATGCCGCCGGGCATCGCCCGGGGCTTGTCATCGTCCTGTAGCTCAGAAATAAGGGCTTCGGTTGTGAGCATTAAGCCCGCAATCGATGCAGCGTTTTGCAACGCGCAACGCGTGACTTTCGCGGGATCGATAATTCCCGCGGCCACAAGGTCCTCAAAAGTTTCAGTGGCTGCGTTATAGCCAAAATTCGGGTCTTTGTTAGCGCGGACTTTCTCTACGATAACTGCGCCTTCTTTGCCGGCGTTTTGCACGATTTGCCGTAACGGCTCTTCAAGCGCGCGCTTCACGATATTGACGCCAATCTGCTCATCCGGGTCACCGGTGGTTTCGCCATCCGCGGCAGTCTCGAAAGTTTTGAACTTGTCTAAAGCCTTGGCAGCGCGAATCAACGCCACACCGCCGCCCGCCACAATGCCTTCTTCAACAGCCGCGCGAGTTGCGTTCATCGCGTCTTCAACGCGAGCCTTTTTCTCCTTTAGCTCAGTTTCGGTCGCCGCGCCCACACGAATCACCGCCACGCCGCCAACAAGTTTCGCGAGACGCTCCTGGAGCTTTTCGCGATCGTAGTCTGACGTGCTGTCCTCTATCTGGGCATTAAGTGTTTTCACCCGTGCTTTGAGGTCTTCGGTCTTTCCGGCGCCGTCAATGATGGTCGTTGCGTCTTTGTTGATAGTCACCTTTTTAGCATGGCCCAGATCTTCAATCTTCACGTTTTCGAGCTTGATGCCCAGGTCTTCACTAATTACTTTACCCCCCGTTAGGATTGCGATGTCCTGCAAGAGCTCCTTGCGACGATCACCGTAACCCGGAGCCTTGACCGCGCCTACGTTGATGGTGCCGCGCAGTTTGTTAACTACAAGTGTGGCCAGCGCTTCGCCCTCGACATCTTCCGCAATAATCAAAATTGGCTTACCCAACTTGGCAACCTGCTCAAGAATGGGCAGCAAATCTCGCATGGAAGTAATCTTCTTTTCGCTCAAGAGGATCACTGGATTTTCGAGCACCACTTCCATCTTTTCTGCATCGGTGATGAAGTAGGGCGACAGATAGCCGCGGTCAAACTCCATTCCCTCGACAAATTCAAGATCAGTCACCATCGTCTTCGCATCTTCGACCGTAATCACGCCGTCTTTGCCGACCTTCTGCATCGCTTCGGCAATCAACTCGCCGATGGTGGCATCCCCGTTTGCGGAGATCGTACCCACCTGCGCAATCATGTCGCCGGCAACAGGTTTCGAGAGCTTTCTGATTGCCTCTGTCGCGCGTTCAACCGCTTTGTCGATACCGCGTTTCAAGGCCATTGGATTGGCGCCAGCGGCCACGGTTTTTACACCTTCACGATATATCGCCTGGGCCAGGACGGTCGCAGTGGTAGTGCCGTCGCCGGCAACGTCCGAAGTCTTTGACGCAACTTCGCGAACCATCTGCGCTCCCATGTTTTCTGTCGGATCTTTCAGATCAATTTCTTTCGCGACGGTAACGCCGTCTTTGGTGATCGTCGGGCTGCCATAGCTTTTACCGAGAACGACGTTACGTCCCTTCGGTCCGAGTGTGATTTTCACAGCATCGGCCAGTTGATTAACGCCACGCAGGATTGCCGCCCTTGAATCTTCACCATGTGTTATTTGCTTTGCCATAATTTTTTATCTTTCTCCAGATCGACCGTTGTAACGCAAACTGTTAATTTGCGGATGTCGTAACGCAAACTGTTAGTTTGCGGACCTCGAATGCCACTCGCCTGGCGTAAATGTCGGCTACCTCACGCAAACTACAGTTTGCGTTACCCCGACACTTATGTTCTCTTCTTGCCGCCTGTACCAGTCGTCGCCGCGCCGGCCCTGCTGATGATTCCGAGGATCTCGTCTTCGCGCATGATCAACAGCTCTTCACCGTCAATCTTGATTTCAGAACTGGTGTACTTGCCAAACAAAATGCGATCCCCCGCCTTCACATCCAGGGCTTGACGCGTTCCGTCTTCTTTGTATTTTCCAGCTCCGGCAGCAATCACTTCGCCTTCCTGCGGTTTCTCTTTGGCGCTGTCCGGAATAATGATCCCTCCGCGCACTTGCTCGCCTTCTTCGATGCGCTTCACAATTACTCGGTCATGTAGGGGTGTGATGTTCGTCTTCATGGTCTGATATTTTCCTTACGGGCTTCGTCTAATTCGCCCGACAGTCACTGTTACAGACCGGTTCGGGAACGTATGACGCCCTGAGTTTCTTGGTATTGAGCTGTGGAATTCAGGTGATCTGGAACATCCCAGAGGAGCTGAGAGCGGAGTAAGCTGGACTCGGTTCGTTAGCCACCCTACGCTAAGGAACGATATATGTCAAATGCAGGATATATTGTGGACGCAAAAATGCCGCGACGTTTCCGTCGCGGCATTAATGCATTCGAAGGACTGCGCGAATTAGCTGTCGCGGTCGTTACTCCCCACGCGGTAACCTTCCTCGTAACCTTTTGAGAAACCGGAACGGTAAACCTCAGCAAAGTTCCCAAAGCCCGCATCGTGGTAGTAGTGAGAGCGTTCGGGTTTGAAGCTCTTCGACTTCTTGCCATCGTCCTTACCGGTTTTGAAACCATCTTTGTAGCCCTGAGTCACAGCCGATTCGCTATCGCGAAAAACGTACTGTCGATAATAGCTACCATATGGCGACCACGGGTCATAGCCAAAACGGCTATAGCCAAAGCGGTCGTAACCAAATCGGTCGTAGCCGAACCGGTCGTAACCGAACCGGCTTCGGTATCCAAAACCAAAGGGACGATAGATACGATAGGGGTTAGGACGAACGATGATGATTCTCCGCGGGCCTTGCGCCTGAACCGTGTTCGAGGATGCGAACGCAATTCCGCAAAGCATCAGCGCCGCGAGGACAAATCCGCCAATCCTTCTTGTGTATTTTCCTTTCACTTAAAACACCTCCTTGTTAGGTAATTCTTAGACGCTTTTTTAAGAAGAATAGTTGTTTCCGCGCGATCGGCACCGCGCGCACGAGCGCCGGAGCTTGTAACAAATGAGCAACTCGAGGCTGGCTTGGGATGAACATACAAAAGGTAAGGCGCCCTCAAAGCCCGCAGATAGAAAAGCGTGGTAGAATGCCACAATTCTCATGGTGAAAGCCGCAAGAGGATTCGAAAGAAGCCAACCATACCTTCCATTACCAAGTGATTCGCTGCGGTCGCTTTACTATCAGCCACCACCACTCAAGTGGGCTGGCGGAAAGCGCTGGCAGGTGCCGCACTTAAGAAAGTATTGGGAAAGCGAAAGTCATCGCAGGCTTGTCGAACCTTTTTGCGGTGGACTGGCTGTAACGCTTGGACTGCTGCCCGAACAAGCACTGCTTAATGACATTAATCCTCATCTCATCAACTTTTATCGATGGCTCAAGCGAGGCTTGACTATGTCGATTGAGATGGCCAACGAGGAAGGTCTTTTCTATGCGCATCGCATGAGATTTAATCAACTGTTGGGCTCAGGCAAGGCTGAAACGAAGGAAGCTGCGTCGCTCTTTTATTATTTGAATCGAACCGGCTACAACGGCCTCTGCCGTTTCAATCGCAGTGGCGAATTCAATGTCCCGTTTGGCAGCTACAAGAAGATTAATTACATTCGAAACTTCGTCGCTTATAAAGCAGCGCTCGCCAACTGGGAATTCACGAGCGCGACTTTCAATCGGATTCCGCTCAGGCGAAATGACTTTGTTTATGCCGATCCGCCATACGACGTGGAGTTCACTCAATATTCAAAGGACGGATTCGGCTGGGAGGATCAAGTTAAAACTGCCGAGTGGTTAGGGAAGCATCTGGGTCCGGTCGTGCTTTCGAATCAGGCGACAAAGCGCATAGTTCAACTCTACGGGAAGCTCGGATACACAATCATCAAGCTCAACGCGCCTCGACGAATTAGCTGCACCGGCGATAGATCTCCAGCCGAGGAAGTTCTAGCGCTGAAAAATCTCGGTTAATCATGCCACGTGACACCCGCACCGGTGGCGTACTCGAACAGATGATCCTGCCTTCACTTGAGCGGGGCGGACACCAATACAAAGTGCGCGTGAAGATTGGGCAGCGACTTGGCTGCGGGTCTCACTATGTCGATGTCGTCGCGGAGAAGGAGGGACGGAAGTTTCTGGTTTCGTTGAAGTGGCAGCAAGTCTCAGGCACGGCCGAACAAAAGATTCCATTCGAAGTTATCTGTCTTTCGGAAGCTCTTGAAACTGGAGAATACGTGAAGGCGTACGTCGTCCTTGGTGGAGAAGGCTGGACACTCCGGAAGTTTATACTAGCGGCGGACTAGCAAAATATCTGCGCAGAGCGGAGAAAGTTGAAATCGTTACGCTCGAAAGCTTCGTCGCGAAAGCAAATCGAGCTCAACTCTGACCTACCCTGATGTAGTCTTTCTCACGCCTGTTTGTCTTTCTTAGTCTGAATTCCGAGTATTGCCGACAAAAAGATCACAAGACCGACAAGATCGTTGAACCCTGAAGGGGTTCGATAACGCGTCTCTCCTATTCGACCCTCTCAGGGTAGGAACGAATGAGCTGGGGCATTCTAACCCGTTCGCGAGGATCCGTACGCCGAAGGCGTTCAATAACTTAGCCCGGCGTAACACGCCGGAAACAGACTCTTTAGATTCTTTCGAACCCTGAAAGGGTTCGAATGCTGTCAGTCCCACACGTACCGCTCGTCGTAATTGATCTCATACTTCTTCAAGAAGCGACGGAACTCATTGAAATGTTTTCTTTCTATGATGCTCTTCTTGATTGAGAATGTATTTCTGAACTTGCTCGACATGCGACTGACTTATCGAGAATGCGCCGTAACCTTCCTGCCAGTGAAACTTGCAAGCCCTGCTCCTTGGCTTTTTACCCAACTTGATGAGCTGCGCTTGATTGCCCATACAATACTTGCGATCGAGTGATTCTTCGAAAGGACAAACAATGCGTGCACGTGGTCCGAAACGCCACCGACGATCAGTGTCGGACAGTTATTCGCCTTGAGGGTTTTCGCCAGATAAGCATGCATATCATGCCTTACGGTTTGATCTATCAGAAATGGGTAACGCTCTTTCGTCGAGAAGATGAGGTGGGTCCAGATCTTTGCTAGAGACTGCGACATAGTGAAACTCCTTGCGAGCTATTCAACCCTTACAGGGTAGGAATGGTTGAGCGGTAGGATTTGAGGGTGGTGGACATTTTAACCCGGCGTCACACGATATGTCAGTTCCGTCCGCGATAGCGGATGGTCACGGAACTCTCTTAAACCCTTTCAGGGTTGCAATTCTGTCAATTCTTAACTTAACCCGGCGTGATACGCCGGGCTAAGTTATTCAACGCCTTCGGCGTAAAGAACAATGATGGCGAAGCGGAGACCGAACCCCAAGCAAAATGCCGCGACGTTATTGTCGCGGCATTTGACGCATTTAAAAGGACGGCGCAATTAGCTTGCGCGTTCGTTACTGCCTACCTCACGTACGTTTGAGGCAACTTATCAACGAAGCGAACCTAGACGTGGATTCGGCCCTGATCTCCCTGATGGATTCGGATATACAACTGGAATCTGCGGACGATAAGGTACCAAAAAGCATGTTGGCTCGAGTACGCTCAGTTCTTGCTCTTCCGAGGCAACCACCAAAAAGTCAAATTGAAGTACGGACATTAGCAGAAACAAGTGAAAAGTCGGAATCTGAAGTCAGAGAACTTCTTCATAAAGCTGGATTGATCGACAAGCGTCGCCTTAAGTATTTGCCCAGGAATGCGATAACAAAAGCCGAGGAATTACTTGGACTTAAAAAGTTAACTCATACGTCCGAAACCATCATTACTCCTCCGCGTGTCCGGAAAACCAAAACAAAAGGTGATCCTTGGAGAAGAATTGGTCCAATCCAAGGTGACACACACCCCTTTCCGGGAAGTACAGAAGTAATTCATTACCGTTAGATATTCGAAACCGAACTGAGGCTGCTTGCGATTCGTCGTAGTCAAAGAAAACGTTCTCTGTCGCTATTGGTACGTCCTTCAGATCGACGATATATCCTCGAGCGGGCCCGCGAGAGCCCAGCACTAGTTCAGGATTACGGGAGCGAGCTTTACGGAGGGCTTCTGCAAGGATACGGAATGCACCAATAATGGTAGATTTTCCGGAGTTATTAGGGCCAACAAGAATATTAAAGCGCCCCAGAGAAAGAGAATACTCTCGGAAAGCTTTGAAGTTATGAAACCTGACGGAAGTAAAGTGCTCGCGGGTCATCTTAAGTTTCGATACTAGATTGATCCAAGATTCAGCGAGTGGTTCGGAGATACCCATAATTTGTCTTTCACCAAACAAAAGCCGCCGCGAAATCTCGCGACGGCCAAGTTGGTTTTTGAAAGGCTTACCTCTGAAGTCTTGGAAAAACTTCTAATGCTTCGGTCTAACCGCGCGAGCGTCTCGCGCCTTGTTCGCAAAACAGGTAACGAAGAAAACTTAAGGGTTGATTGCCTCGCCCTTGCTTGCTCGATGTGGATTGTCTAGCGTTGATTCCTTTCGTTAATTCCTAACTGAGATAACTGCGCCCTCTCCTGACGGTCGGGCTACTGCACCTATTCGAGCCCTTGCTTACGCGCGGGCTACTGCCCCGCAGTTCCGCAAACTAACAGGTTGCGTTACAGCTTATTTACATTTCGAGTAACCACAATCCCTACAAAAGTCGCAGCCGGAGGCGTGTTCGAGTTGGCCATGGCATTCGGGGCAGATGCCGATCATCTGAGACATGATGGCGCCTGTTACTCCGGTTAGGCCTGGCGTAGAACGGCCGCCGGCTGAACCGCTCGCGTTGGACGTGCCTGCAGCGCCACTCGCATCACTTAGGGGAATTTGCGGCGCGCCATGCTGTTGTTTCGCAAGTGCGCGTGCGGAATCGGGGTTACCCGTCAGGCGCCGGTTGGTGATCATTATGCATTCCGCGACCGCCTGCTCAGGTGAAGTCAACAGGCGCTCGTTGAACCAAACCGCGTGAGTGCCGGTGACTTTGTTCAGACTGTAAGCAACTTCCGCAGCATCGAACCCGCCACGCAGCATCTTCGACGCAAGCAAACCCACACCGCCGCTGATTGGACCGGTCGCAAAAACTTCCTGAATCATCTTGCCATCGTGATTGACCGTTACGTATAGATTTTGGCCGTCAAAGGGAATCTGCCAGGTTGCGCCAGTTAACTCGCGTGGACGCTCAATGCGTACTGTAGTTTCAGCCTGCACCCTGTCGGACGTTCGCACTTGCGTGCCGGTATCGTCATGCGCCCTCCCTGATGGTTGGGCTACTGCCGCGTCGGCTTCCGCTTGATTAGAAGCGGCCGTGTCCGCTTGTATCTGTTGCCTGGCGGCGACCTCAGCATCGACGCCAATCGGGCCAACCACGGCCGCGTCAGCATGACTGGCCGGCGGTTCATCGAGTACTTCCACCATTGCCTCAGGATTACAGGCTATCTCGCCCTTCGCCCCAAGCGCTGGTGAATCCGTGGCCTTCATCGAGGTAAGGACCTGATTGTCGCGGGAACCGTCGCGATAATAACTGACCGCCTTGCAACCCAGCTGCCGGCCCAGACGATAGAGCTTATCTACAGATTCAACCGTGTCGTCCACCGCGCCGTTGCAGGTTTTGGAAACACTGTTGTCAACATGCCTCTGCGCCGCTGCCAGAACATGGACGTGCTGTTCCGCACTGATGTTCATCGCAGAGATAAAATATTGCGGCAAGTCGATTTCGTGTTCGCAAACATAGTCGGCGGCTTTGTCGATCGACTCCTGTTCTGTTTGATCAACTTCAATTCCCAAAGCCTGAGCCGCCAGCGTATGCACATAGGTGCGGGTCCCTAACGTGTCTTTGCGTACATAAGCCCAGGAGAAGTTTGGTTCAATGCCGGAGGACGTTTCCGCGACCAGAGATATAGTGCCGGTCGGAGCGATCGTCGTCACTTCATAATTGCGTGGAGTCAGCGGCACATCGCGTGGAATGCCAATCTGATTGTAAAGAAAGTCTTCGTAATCTTCGCGGTTCGGCTCAAATTCGGGAAATGTTCCTTTCTCGGCTCCGATCTTGATGCTGGCATTCCACGCCTCACGACGAATGAAGCCCATCATCTCTTCCATCAAATCAATTGACGCCGGCGAACCGTAAGTGACCTTCAGGTTGAGACAGAGATCGGCAAAACCCATAATTCCCAGCCCGACCGGCCGTGTCCGCGTAACCACATCATTTATCTCCGGCAAAGGCCAGGCACACGTATCGATCACGTTATCCAGAAAACGAGTGCAAAGGTGAGTCACTTCACGCAGCCGATCCCAATCGACACGATTCTCAGCATCGTAAAACTTATTCAAATCAATCGAGCCGAGGTTGCAAGAGTTTGAGAAGTGCAGAAATTGTTCGCCGCATGGATTGCACGAGTAAATCGGACCCATCGACTTCATCATGTGATTATGACGATTCACCTCATCGATAAAAGCAATACCCGGCTCTGCATACTTGTGTGCGCTGGCCACGATGCGGTTCCAGATGTCAGGCGCATAGACCATGCCCGGTCGCGGAGGCTCTTCGATGGAACAATTTGAGAGATCAGCGTTAACAAACGACGACTTGTCGGGAAATGTGACAGTTGAACCGTCAGGCCGGCGATAAACAACGTAGTCGGCATTGTCACGTACCGGATCATGAATCGGCTCTGTCCATGATTCACCATTGAACTCGAGCTGAAACCATTCATTGTTATCCACTGCCTTCAAAAACTTGTCGGTCACGTTAACCGAGATATTAAAGTTAGTAAGCGAATGCTGGTCATTTTTCGCATGGATGAAGCGAAGCACGTCCGGATGCGTAACTCGCATCATTCCCATGTTTGCACCGCGGCGGACGCCACCCTGCTTCACGACGTCGGTGACCTGGTTGACGATATTCATGAATGAGACAGGCCCGGAAGCAACGCCACGCGTCGAACCTACTAAAGCTCCGGCCGGTCGCAAAAATTCATAAGTCATTCCAGTACCGCCACCTGTCTGATGAATCGTCGCCGCCGCCTTCGCGTGATCCATAATTCCGGTAATCGAATCCGGCACATCAAGCACAAAGCAGGCGGCGAGCTGGCCATTTGTTTTGCCTGCATTTACCAGGCAGGGCGTGTTCGGCACAAACTCGCGTGCCAACATCACATCGCTCATCGCCGCGAAGAACTCGTCTCTTTTTTTGGGGTCTTTTTCCGCAGCTGAAACATGACCCACAACCCTGCGAACGATATCCGGCCATTCTTCGAGCGCACGTCCCTTCGCGTCTTTCAACGAATATCTTTTGCTGATGACGCGTTTGGCGTTGAGTCCCAGTGGCTGCGCCTTGCGACGTTGAGATGGAGTGGCAGTACCGCTGGAGCCTGTGGGAGAAGATACGTCTGCGGGGGTCTTGTTTCCGATGGCTGCGCTCATCTTAATATGCCTTTCTCCTGCCCGGGGGCACGAGCAAATTTCGGGAGTTTCAGAGACGGTTCTACGGCTACATTATAGTAGACGTAAACTTGCTTATCATGTGTAGCGGATACTTCGGTTGGCTTTTTTCGAAGCGTAAAACTTGTGTGGAAAGCAGCCTAAGGGGGCCTGCCGCTGCTCCATTAAACCCGCCTCGTCCTAAGCGGAGCGGAATATACTCCCTTGGAACATCAATGTCAATATGTTGTGGTCATCTTTTTTTTCAATGCAATACAGTGTGTAAATTGAGGTTCCAGGTTAACTATTAAGTGATTGATAAATAGTCGGTTTCGGGGGCGCAGCAACGGCGAAATCCGGAAAATTAGGCTTCTGGAGGTCGATGAAAGAACGCTGGTAAAACAGAACCGCTCGCCGTAGCGAGCGGATGCTGGCTTTCATCTATACACGTTGGTATAACGGCGCCCGTAAAGCGATTCAAGACTGGAAAAGACCCTGATGTACTTCAGCGAATCTGACCATGAATACGACGACGAACGGATTCCGTTAGGCTACCTCATTACGTTTCGCAGTTACGGTACGTGGTTGCACGGAAAGGGTGGATCAGTTGATCGATTTCATAATGTCTATGGCTCACCTCGATTACCGGCGAATCAGAAGCGGAAAGAATACAACCAACGTTTGCTCAAACAGCCCCCCGTTAAGCTGACGGCTCGTAGACGTGCGTCAGTCTTATCAGCAATCAAAGAAACATGTGACGTTCGGAAGTGGCAATTGTGGGCATCCAACATCCGAACCAACCATGTTCACGCGGTAATTTCCGCGACCTGTAAGCCCGGGCGAATCTTGAATGCGTTAAAAGCGAATGCCACTCGCAAGATGAGGGAATCGCGATGCTGGCTTGGTGGTAAAACGCCTTGGGTTCGTCGAGGCAGCAAGAGGTACCTTTGGACCGAGCGGGACCTGGATAACGCAATAGCTTACGTTCTTTACGGTCAAGGGCAACCGTTACCGGATTGATCGGAGATAGACCTCTGTCCAGTAGTTACGGTATTCGTCACCGGTTGCGGTGGCATCAGGCTCGCTACCGCGACCGCTTCGATATTTGTTTGCGGCATTGAAGTTCGGTAGGTACAGATTTTGGTGACCGGTTGCGGTAGCATCCGCTCGCTACCGCGAGCGGTTCTGTATTGCCAGCGTTCTTTCAATTGAGCTACACAAGGAATTCGGTATGGTAGTTAGAATGGCCATCGCCAGTTGACTGTAGCATCCGCTCGCTACCGCGAGCGGTTCCGTATTGCCAGCGTTCTTTCATTGACCTACACAAGGAATTCGGTATGGTAGTTAGAATGGTCATCGCCAGTAACTGTAGCCTCCGCTCGCTACCGCGAGCGGTTCTGTAAGCGCGGAGTGTTTATTTGCCCCGCCCAACGGTATCCTGCCGTCTGCCTACTGCTCCTGCCTACTTGTTTTTATTTGGAGGAATTGGAGACGAGGAGTTCGAATTTGCCCATGTCGCGGTTGTGGCTGTCGAGGGCAGCGAAGGTATCTGACGTCTCTTCCAACATCTGCTTTGTCATTGCAATTGAATCGCTCAACTGCTCAAAGTCGAGCGACGAGACTCGCTCCGGAGTGGGAAGCGTCACGACCTGATCATTAACGAGTCCGAAAAAGTTCTCAATAGACTGCAGTTGCCCTTCAACCAGCTTCACCGAACGTTCGATATCCTGGAAGGCAGCCACTCTTCGCTTGAGTATTTCAACGTTCGACTGCTGAATCCTCCGCTCGCGATCGTCTTTCGAAAATTCCACGGAACGCTCTGCTTGCAGGAGTTGATTTTGCACCGCCTGGCGATTTATTGACCTGAGGTGATGCTTTCGCCGGCGGTAAACGTCGAGTAGGTCAACAAAATCCTCCCAACGCTGGTCCAGACTCTGAATGTTGGATGGGACCTGTTTGGTGCCCGTAAATTTCTTGTAATTTGAGTAGATCTGATTTTTCATCCAACGCAGATATTCCACCGCTTCCCGCTCGCGCGGATCGAACAGTTTGATTGAGGCCTCGCGTTGTTGATCGCGGAGCTTCGCCAGGCGGTGTTTCTCCCGGCGATCCACGATTCGACGATAAAGTGAGCTGGCTGGCACGGTTACTAAGTAAGCTGTCTCGGCGGCCAGCGCGGCAGCAAGTGGCGTAATATCCTGCGCGTAGGCTGCGACGATTGCGAAGCTCGCCATTCCCCAAAAATTTAAGGGTTCCTTGAAGGCCTCTTTTACATACTTCAAATCTAACTTAGGGAACTCGGACATATCCTTGAAGAACTGAGAACACTAAACATGGGCAACGCGCGTCCAAAACCCGACTCAATTTATTCGGCTACCATCATTAACAACGTCACTGCGGCGCTCGGTCGAATCCGTTTCCCCTTGCGCGGGCAACGCTTGACGAGAACCCCCACCGGTGGAGGCCGGTAAAAGACCCATTTCCTGCTTGTAAGCAAGCAGCTTGTCCTGCAATTGCATATCCATCGCCTCACGCTCGATGTCCTGCATCTTATTATCCACTGACGCAGAACCAAGCTGCAGCTTTGCTTCTGCGGCCGCGGCGCGACGATCGATCTTGTCTCGCATCTCGTCAAACGTAGATGCATCGTCCCCAATCTGAAACGATTCCATGGTCTGGGCCAGTTGCTCTTGCAGCTTCGCCTGCTTCGCCTGATTGATAAGCTGCATGGCCTCGGCCGTACGTCTCTGCATCTGGAGCACGTAATTGTCGCGCGCCTTCAGCGCCTGTTTAGAGGCCAGGGTGGCATGCTCAAGCTGCTGAGAAGTCTTTTGCAGATCCACCTGGGCCTGTTGCAGCTGTCCTATATAAGCTGTCGCAATGTCATCGCGGTTGAGTTTGACCGAAGCTCGGATCTTTGAATCCAGGTCTACCACCTGCGTCTCAAGACGTTCCTTACTTTTGGCGAGCAATTTTTCCGTGGCCATTACTTGTGCCACAGAGTTGTTCAGCTCGGGCACGCGGTCGCGCATGTCGCGTATGGTTTGCTGAAGTATGAGTTCGGGGTCTTCCGTGACCTCGATAATCCCCCCAAACAACGCGCGTAAGGAGCGTTTCATTCTGCTCAAAAGTCCCATGTTGTCACCAATCCTCCAGCGAGATTTGCCCTGTTTTCCTGGCTATGAAGTCCGACGCCCCTATTTGTACGATGAATGACTTCGAAGGGTTCAAAATACAACTTGTACAGTGAAACGAAGTATAACAGTAGAGTCGGCCGCCTTCCATAAACGGGTATTGGTCGGGCGTCTCAACCCAAAGCCGGCTCAGTTATTTGCTTTCAAACTCTCTTTAAAGTGACCGATATCTCGGCGGTAATGCATTCCGTCCCACTCTATTCTCTCGATGCTTCGATAGCACCGATCCAGGGCCTGTCCAAGGGTGGGGGCCGTGGCTGTAATGCCTAGCACGCGACCGCCTGAGGTTATGTAATCGCCTGTTTCGAGCCTTGCTGTTCCCGCATGAAAAACCTGTACGCCCGGAGCCGGGGAAACTTCATCCAATCCCTTGATTGGCAAACCCGTTTTGTAAACGCCGGGATACCCGGCGCTTGCCAGCACGACACAAGCGGACGATTCGTTGGTCCATTCGACAGCAATATTCCGCAGGTCCCCGCTCACAATCGACTGAAAGATTTGGGCCAGATCAGACTCCAATCTCACCAGGATGGCCTGTGTTTCCGGATCCCCGAAGCGCACATTGTATTCAAGTACTTTCGGACCGTCAGCAGTTAGCATCAGGCCAACGAAAAGCACCCCGCGAAAAGGCATCCCTTCCTGCTGTGCTCCGCGAAGAGTGGGTTCAACCACCTCGCTCACGATCCGCTTGAGCGTTGTTTCATCGATAACGGAGGGGCCCGTGACAGCACCCATGCCTCCGGTATTTGGTCCGGTATCATTTTCTCTGACGCGTTTATGATCGCGGGCCGCCGGCATAAGCGCGTAATCGTGGCCATCTGCAAATACCAGGACGGACACTTCTCTTCCGAACAGGGCTTCTTCGATCACCAACTTCGAGGCGCCGGCGTCAACAACTGTTCCATCCGTCAGCGTTGCAACTGCGCGCTCGGCTTCAGTTCGCGAACTCGCGACTATGACACCTTTGCCCGCGGCAAGTCCGTCTGCCTTTACGACCACCGGCGTATCTTCCGCACCAAACTTCCCGCTCCGGAGCACCTGGAGCGCATTTGTTACGGAGTTTGCTACTTCATATGTTGCCGTCGGAATTTGGTGACGATACATGAAATCTTTTGCAAAAGATTTGCTGGATTCCAGACGCGAAGCTGCGCGACCTGGTCCAACGATATTCAATCCAACCCGTTCGAATTCATCTACGATGCCGGTGGCCAACGGGCCTTCTGGGCCAACGACCGTAAAATCGATCCTGCGGGCACACGCAAAATTGGTTAGCGATGAATGATCCGATAGGTTGAGCGGTACGCATTCGGCAAGATCAGAAATCCCACCATTGCCGGGTACACAGTAGAGCTCAAGAGGGGATCGCGAAGTCCGTTGCAAAGTGGACAGTATCGCGTGTTCCCGGCCTCCCGCCCCTAAAACTAAAACTCTCATTGTCCTTGGTACCCTCTATGGCTTCTCTTAACGGACAGTCTGGGATAAGGATGGTTTTAGGCTTGACACGGTTTCGACATAGTAATACTTTTCTTTTATCCGCTCCGTCTGATCGTGGGCAGCCAACCCCGACACTCGCCAGAAAGATTCGGAGGCTCCTTTAAAGGGCAAATCGTCCAGAGTGGCGCCGCCAAGTGTACAGAGTATTGACCGACCCCGGGAGAAAGTCATGTCACAAAGGCAAGAAATCGGTGAGTTGGAGACATTGTCCGACTCAGAACATCCTGACCGCAGCATCCGATGCGTTGATTGTAATGAGAATTTCATCTGGACTTCAGGTGAGCAGGCTTTCTTTCACGATAAGGGCTTAAAAAACGAACCTAAGCGTTGCAAGCCTTGCAAGCAGGCCAAGAATGAACGACTCGCTGCCATCACAGCGGCACAAACATCCGGCGTGCGACAACGCATTGAAGTTTCAGTGCAATGCGCGCAGTGCGGGCAACAAACCACGGTCCCATTTTACCCATCTCAAGGAAGACCGGTTTACTGTCGCACCTGTTTCCTCGCCGGTCGCACCGTTGAATCGAATAATCCCGCGAACGCTTAATATTCTCCAGAGTAATTCAAATTCCTCTCCCGGTACTCGCAGAAGTATCAAGTAAACCGACTCTATCGAGAGCTTACGATTCGGCGCTGTTTCGCTTGTAAGCGAACCGTTGGTTCCCCCGCATCGTTGTGCAGCGCGCCACTGCCTTCGGCGGAGATTTTTGTCGAAAGCGAGTTTGTTTTCTGCTGCCAGACGAACCTATCAGGCAGGAGCCTGTTGTCTAGTTTGCTTTCATCCTCCCACATGAACGACGGGGCGCCGTTCTGGATTTTTTTCTGCCTGGCGCAGCACCTCATGTGTGACGGGCGCTGTGTCACCTTCTCCAAAAGCAATATATTTCAGCAGGTAAGAAAGTGGATTTCCCTCGCTCCACCCAAAGTAAACGTGAGGAAGCTTTCCGGTTTCATCTCGAAGAAAAAGTAAGAACGCTGCGATTGCATTTGGCACTGCCGGCGATACCGTACGCAACACGCGATGGCCGTCGACCTTCTCTCCGCACACCTCCAAAACACCCGAAAACTCTGAAGCGTCGCCCGGTGTTACTTCGAAGAAAAGTATGGGCTCGCCGAGAGGAATGTGGTTGTCCGTGCGCTTTTCAGTCTCTTTAGTTTCATATTCACTGGCATCTCCGGTATCGCGTCGATTGCTAATTATGCGAACGGTTCCCGCCGCTGCCCTTCGAACAAATTCCCGTGCCACATCATCAAGCTCAACACGATCGACTCTTAGTTCAGTCGAACGCAAGACGCGGGAAACAAACGAAGCAGTAACAATCGCCAGAATAAAAAATGAAGCGATCTTAATGCCCTCCGGTCGCTCATGTATGTTTTGGATAGTAGTGTACGCAAAAACGATTGCGATAAATAAAAACGGAATCCAGGTTTGACCTCTGGCCCGCATTGCCAACGTCACGGCAACCGCCGCGGACGTCATTAATACCAATACTCCCGTCGCGTATGCGCCTCCCTGCGCGTCGACGTCGGCATTGAAAATCAAAGTTACTGCAAAGGCGATAAGTGTAAAGACAAGGGCGAGTGGTCTGCTGGCTTTAGCCCATTGAGGCGCCATTCCATATCGCGGCAAATAACGCGGAACTATATTGAGGAGGCCGGCCAGGGCAGATGCACCGGCGAACCAGAGAATTGCGATGGTGCTGAGGTCGTAAGCTGTACCAAATATATCTCCGAAGAAACTGTGGGCGAGATAAGCAATCGCGCGGCCATTTGCTTCCCCGCCCTCCTGGAACTTTTCGGCGGGGATCATTGTCGTGGTCACGATGCTGCTCGTAATAAGCATCACACTCATGATCAGAGCTGCCGTCCGCAGCAGTTTCCGCGTGTTGCGTATCCGGCCCTCAATTAGCTTTTGGGTGTCGGGCCCAGTTGGGCGTCCCGTCCGGGTTGAATGGATGTCTTCCCACTCTTCCGCGGTCAATTCCTTGTCTCCGCGGACGAGTGGCATCACAGCTACGCCAGTTTCGAAACCTGAGAGGCCGAGAGCAAGTTTGGGAAACAGTATAAGAGACACTCCCACGATCATCCAGGCATTTCCATTTACCCGGGGATGTTGAAACAGAGCACGCTTCCATTCCGGGAAATGGTAAGGATGAGTTAGTAGTTCGTACAGCCCAAAACCGACGACTATGCTGTTGAGCAGCAAGTAAACAGCCACCAGAATAACGGCAATACCTATCGCCTCTTTAAAGCCGCGCAGGAAGACACCGCCCAACAAACCCACCAGGATCAATGTCACCCAAACCTGATGGCGCATGATCTCAGGAGTAAAGGGGTTCTCGATGATATGAGCGGTAGCATCCGCCGCGGAAAGCGTGATGGTGATGATAAAATCAGTAGCAACGAAGCCGAGCAAGACGAGGACGAATAGCTTGCCCTTCCAACGAGGAAGCAGATGCTCGAGCATTGAAATGGAGCCTTCGCCATGGGGGCTTTCCGCCGCTACGCGATTGTAGATTGGCAGCGCTCCGAAAAGCGTGAGCAGGACGAGTATAAGTGTGGCAATCGGTGAAAGTGCTCCGGCAGCCAGGAAAGCTATGCCGGGTTGGTAGCCGAGAGTCGAAAAATAATCGACGCCCGTCAAGCACATGACCTGCCACCAGGAATGTTGTTTGTGAGCAACGGGAGCGTGGGGAGAATCAAGTTTCTGCTTTTCACCCCGGTACAGCCAGCGTTTGAACCTTCGTCGAGCGAGTTTTCCGGTTAACCCTTTAAGCATTTCTGCTGTCCGACACCTGCGAAAAGAAAAAGAAAAGGCGCGGAGCAATGAGCTCCGCGCCTATCAGTTCGCGTGCACAGCCCTCCCTGTTGGCCTACGAGGTTAGCTGTCGGGCTTGAACTGGAAGTGTTCTAAGTGAGTATGCTCAGTTCCTGAGCTTCCACAATTCGCCCCGGTTTCGCCTTCGCGAAACGTTGGTTCCCCCGCGTCGTACGCACCAAGCGCAGCGACTTCGGCAGACATATGAATTGTCAACAGCGGCATACTACCCCCGCCTCAACTTTCAATCAACCCGAAAACCAGCTCACCTACTGACGGCTACCCCCCGACGTGCACGACTGGACGACGCTCCGGATCCTTCTCGGCCTGGCGCAAAACTTCGTGAGTGACGGGCGCAGTATCTCCTTCACCAAAAGCGATGTATTTCATGAGATAGGACAAGGGATTACCTTCGCTCCAACCGAAGTAAACGTGAGGCAGTTTGCCTGTCTCATTTCGCAAGAAAAGCAGGAAAGCTGCTATCGCGTTTGGCACAGCAGGAGACTCTGTCCGCAGGATTTTGTAGCCGTCAACCTTCTCTCCTCTGATTCTTAGAACCCCTGAAAACTCCGAGGCATCGCCTGGCGTAACTTCGAAGAAGATAATCGGTTCGTTGGAAGGAATGTGGTTGTCGTCCCGCTTTTCGTTTTCTTTGAGTTCATACTCTGTTGCGGTCCCACTGTCACAACGATTCGTGATAATCCGGACTGTTCCCTTCGCTGCCTGTCGAATAAATTCGCGGGCCATGTCATCGAGTTCAACGCGATCCACGCGCAATTCGGTTGATCGCCAAACACGAGAAACAAGGGAACTGATCACTATAGCTACGATAAAGATGGCTGCAATCTTCAACCCTTCCGGTTCTTCAATAATATTGACGATAGTTGTGTAACCGAAGACCAGGGAAATGACCATAAAAAGCCATTGGATCTTTTCGCCACGCCGGCGTGCGGCAAGCGTTACCGCTATCGCTGCTGACGACATTAGCGCCAGGACACCGGTTGCATACGCTCCGCCTTGCGCGTCGACATCGGCGCGAAAAAGTATCGTCACAAGAAAGCAGATTGCCGTGAAAACTACGACGAGTGGTCGCGTCGCGCGCGCCCATTCAGGAGCCATCCCGTAGCGCGGCAAATAGCGCGGCACAATATTGAGGAGACCGGCCAGAGCGGACGAGCCCGCGAACCAGAGGATTGAAATTGTGCTGATGTCGTAGGCAGTGCCAAAGATATCCCCTAAGTACAGATGGGCCACGTAAGCGAGAGCGCGACCATTAGCCTTGCCGGGCTCCTGCGTCGCTGTCTCCGGCCTGAATTCTTCGGCGGGAATCAAAAGAGTAGTGCAGATACTGCTGGCTACCAGCAGGAAACTCATGATGACGGCCGCGGTGGTCAACAACTTACGCGTGTTATGTATTCGGCCACGCAGTAATTCCTGGGCCGTGGGATCTGTTGCGGTTCGCACGCTACGAGTCGTATGAATGGCGTCCAAATCTTCTTTGGACAGGTCCCGGTCGCCACGGACCAGCGGCATGACTACCACTCCGGTTTCAAAGCCCGATAAACCAAGCGCAAGTTTTGGAAAGACGACGAGGGCTGTACCGATCATCAGGAAAGGACTTCGGTATGTCTGAAAGAGGGTAGCTTTCCAATTCCACACGAGCGAGGGATGGGTTATGACCTCAAAAAGACCTGTACCAAGCACGATCAGGTTTAGCAGCAGGTATACGGCGACTAAGCTGACTGCTATCCCGACCGCTTCTTTAAATCCCTTGAGGAATATCGCGCCCAGGGCCGAAATCAGGACTATCGTTAAGGCGACCCGGTGATGAAGGAACTGAAGGTGATCGCTAACAAACGGGTTTTCAATAATGTGGGCCGTGGCATCCGCTGCCGATAGAGTAATCGTAATGATGAAACTGGTGGCGACGAAGCCAAGCAGTGCAAGCACGAATAACTTTCCCTTCCAGCGAGAAAGCAGATTCTCCAGCATTGAAATTGAACCATCACCGTGCGGGCTCTCGGCGGCCACACGGCGATACATCGGAAGCGCGCCAAAGAGTGTTAGGAACACCAGAACCAGCGTGGCAATTGGAGACAGGACCCCGGCCGCGAGAAAAGCGATTCCCGGTTGGTAACCGAGGGTCGAAAAGTAATCGACTCCGGTCAAACACATTACCTTCCACCAGGGATATTGCTTGTGTGGAGTAGCCTCAGGAGATTGACTCGATCCAGTTTCCTTCAGGCCCCTGAATAACCACGCCTTGAATCTCTTCCGTGCAGTGTCGGAAAGGACCATCATATTGACCAGGCGAACGGTGGCTCTTTATTCTGGCCCTCGCCCTCGATTTTGTATTTGCCAAAAGTTGCTCGCGGAATTCTACGCTCATTCGATCCGGCGTCAAGTGGATTCGGATGAAAGCCTGTCGAGATCCGGCGTACAAAAAAGCGGGCGGGGGCCTCCCACAGCCCCCACCCTAAGGCCACGTGTCCTCACCCCACGCGACCACTTCGTTCACCGGGGAGGTGAACGCAGGCGGATTATGCAACAGTCCGATTAAACTTTCAACAGCATGCGGATTCAAAAACGGTGCACGATTGAAGATGAAACGAGCGCGTACTATTTCCCTGAAAAGCGTTGCTATGGTCACGCTTTTCGAGTGCTAATTTTCGATTTAGGACTTTTTTTTTGCAGTTGAGCGCGCGGTCGAAGTTATGCCGCTTCCGATCGCGGCGGCATCGTTTATGGCAGAGACGTCAGTGGGACTTTTGTCAAAGTGCGCCAGGTCGGACAGTGCTACGATGACAAGCAGAACCGTCACGCCAAGGGTGGCCAGGATGTAAAGCAGCGCTGTCATCTCTCGATAGATCATGAAGATCGTCGCGACTGCCAGGAGGCCAACCCAAAGAACGGTAAACATTTTTCTCCGTCGTCGGTCGCCGGCGGCCTTTCTTTGAGGGTTCATAAATACAGTTCCATCGACAAACTCGGTGTCTTATATATGATGTGTGGGCAGAAGAAAATCTATTTGAGTAAACTAATAGATGACCCTGGTTG
Source organism: Pyrinomonadaceae bacterium (assembly GCA_046262135.1). Lineage (GTDB taxonomy): Bacteria > Acidobacteriota > Blastocatellia > Pyrinomonadales > Pyrinomonadaceae > PSRF01. Next base: position 11,948 of record JBHENH010000021.1, on the reverse strand, counting down.
GTAGCGCCTGGCCGACTGATGTGAACATACTCGAAAGGCTCCCGGTTGCCGCTCCTATGAGTGTTTGTCCTATCCGGCCCGGCGTAAACATTCCGGCTTCCGGCACTTCAACTATGTCGAAAGGCTCGAGGAAAAAATCGGGCTTTTGGTTTTTCTTAATGGCCGCGTAATCTACTCTGATTAATTGCTGGTCCGTCGCACCAGGCTTTTGCCTGTAGATCCGCACATCACTGGATTTCGCTTCTTTTCTCACTCCGCCGACCATTGCGAGAGCACGGCTTAGAGTAAGCTGATCACGAAGGAAAATTCCTTGCGGAGCGAGCACGCTGCCCGTGATGTAAACAGGCTCGGCTTCAGTTACCAGAATGTAGTCGCCGGGACGGATGACCGGATTGGCCTGCGGGTTGCCCGCTCTTAAGTCGGATATCTTCAGTAATTGTAAAGGTACCTTGGTGCCATCAATAGGTAAGCCTTCCTCTTCTTCGCCCGGCTGCGGACACATTATCGGCTCAGTATGCAGAATTTGGATTGTGCCTGAGGCTCGTTCCGTGAACCCTCCGGAGGCAGCCATCAACTCATTGAGTCGGACCTTGCGCTGCATTTGCACCCGGGTTGGTTGTCTTACCGCACCAAAGACGGTGGCAGGTTGTCGACTTTTTCTTTCACTCACGCGAACACTGAGTTGCGGGTTTTTGAGGTACTTACTAAAGGCTTTGGCAATGTCTTTTTGAATTTCCTTATCCGTACGACACTTCGCCGGAATGGGCAATTCGAGGAAGGGCAAAGAGCTGATATTGCCGTCGCTGTCTACTTCGACGACGGCATTCAAATCAGGTTGCCCAAAAACTCGCACATCAAGCATGTCGCCAGGTCCAACCAAATAATTCCTGATACCTTGAGTATCGACTGTTGATGCCGGCGAAACGTCCTGCCCCGCCGCGGGCGAACTGCTCTGCGGGTCCTGTGGTCGAACCAAAGTAGGAAGCGATAAACTCGCGAAGATGGCGATCAGAACAAGACTTCTTTTCATAACAACCTCAAATTCACAAACCGCAGAATTAATTGACCTCTCAAAGATGTAGCTCAATAGCGAATCGATGCCTTTACACCTTCGAAAAGCTTACTTAAAACCTTTACCAGTAAAAAACCGCGAGATTGACGTATGATTCCCGCCTGAGCGGCCTTGCATCCGCGTTTTCTTGCTGTGGCTTCCTCCTGTGCCGGGAACCGCGAATCCAGTGAAGAGCAAGTTGCAATGATTGCATAAAAGGTGGTGAATGCCAACCATTCGAAAGATTAGCGGTGTGGGCTTGTAGCCCTTTCTTATCCGCGAGCTGCGGCACTGCGGACACTTTTGCGAGATCATTTTACCGATCCTCCCGGACCACTCGATTCTTTATCTTTCGATTGTTCGTTTGCGCCATTCGCCTGGGCCTCAAGGCGTGCCTCGAGCAACTCAATTTGCCGCCGAATACGCTCGGCTCCCGGAATTCGCACATCATCTTTTATCGTCTCACGGTTCAGATAAAAAAGGGCGTCCTTGTATCGCTCAATTGCTCGGCGATAGTGGCCTTTGAAAGCTGAACGCTCCGCCAATTCCACCCAGTGTGCAACCTTCACCGAGGCGATGAAATCGCGAATCGCTCCACTCGATTCGTTTAGGTCGGTTTCTTCAGGATAAAACTTCAACGCGGATTCGAGACAGTGCAACGCCCGGTTTGCGGATTCGATCTTGTCCGACGGCCGCGCCCGTTGCTGCGCCTCATAAGTAAGGAAGCGTGACGAATCCCGAGCCCACGTTAGCAAATGGTGTTTCTGCAGCGCTCGCACACGTTCCTGTCCGGCTTTAATGGCAATTCTTTTGTCAGGGGGAACGCTGCTTGATCGGAGCGCGTCGTCTGAAGTAGTGAGGTAGTCCTGGCAGAGATGAAAGACTTCGAAGTGTGACTCCGGACTGGATGCTGATTCCGCTTCTTCGGATTGACGCTGAATAGCTCTCCACGCCCCCGAGAGCAACGACGCCGACTGTTCCTTTCCTGAGGAAGATCCGGTTTTCCTGCCCGACGATTTCCTGCTTCGAGCTTCCACTCCATGATCGAGAAGGTAGCGCGTCCAAGCTCTTCGCATTAATACTTCACGGGCCGACAAAGCAACCAGAAGCACGACGCTGGCAGCAAGACCAGCCGGAATCCAGGGAGCTTCGTCTCCTACGCTAACAAGCATCCACATGAGCACGAAGAACAACGCCACCGCGATAACAAACGCGCCGACAAGGTAGCCCACACTCGAAGGCATCCGCGAGCGCGCTGCGCGCCGGCGAAACTCACTCGAGCTGTGCGTGTTTGATCGCGCTGCTCTGGGAAAAAAGTCATCTGCGGAGTTATTGCCCAATTAGTCTCACTTTCGCGTGGGTCCATCAACCAGCGTGAACAATGCTATCTGGACAGACCAACAGAATGTAAACTGCGCCGCGAAGCCGACCGAGTCCAGAAAGGACAATAGTCAGCTTTTTACTATTCTACTGTCAATATATGATTAATAGCTTTCCCAGACGATAGACTAAAGGAAAAGTCCGATGGATAAAGAGTTTTACGGAAGGGTTGTGTTGATAAGCGGCGCAACCTCCGGGATAGGCAAAGCGACAGCTTTGCGGTTCGCTGAAGCGGGCGCAAACGTTGCAGCTGTGGGGAGAAATGAAGCTGCCCTGGAAAATCTGCGAAAAGAGATCGAGAGTTTGGGCGCCGAGTTCCACGGTCTGCGGGCAGACTTGTCTCGAGAAGTGGGGGCGGAGATTGTCATTTCAAAAACCGTAGACCATTTTGGCGGGCTTAACGTGCTGGTCAACGCTGCAGGTCATATTTCTTCCGGCACGATCGAAAACTCGTCGTTCGAGGCTTGGGATGCAATGCTTGATATTAATCTTCGTGCACCGTTCATTCTTATGCAGCAAGCGCTGCCCGCACTTATCGAAAGACACGGCAATATCGTGAATGTGTCCAGCGTAACGGGTCTGAGGGCGTTCCCAGGAGTACTAGCTTATTGTGTTTCGAAAGCAGGTCTTGATCAGTTAACGCGTTGTGCGGCACTGGAGCTGGCTGCAAAGGGTGTTCGGGTAAACGCCGTCAATCCCGGTGTAGTCATTACGGCTATTCACAAACGAGGCGGTATGTCCGAATCTCAATATGAAGCCTTCCTCGAACATTCGAAGGAAACACACCCGCTGGGCAGAGTGGGCAAACCAGAAGAAATCGCCGATCTGATTTACTTTCTCGCATCTGATCGGGCTTCATGGATAACCGGAGCCACTTATTCAATCGACGGCGGACGTGCGCAAACCTGTGCGCGCTGATGACACATCTACGTGGAACACAAAAGCTCGATCTTGAATCGGGGTCTGGATATACTCTGCCGCGTCAAACTGGTTCTAATCTTCGCCGATCACCGTCGAGTCTCTAAAGGCATCTTATTATGAGTAATCAACTACGCCCCGCGAATGCCGGGAACTTCGGCGCTCCAATAGTAGTTAAGCCTTCCGCCGGCAGGAATGCGCTTAAGATTATTCTGGGAATAACAGCCGTTCTTATCGCTGTCCTTCTCGGCCTGATAGTGCTGCTACTGATCGGTTTTGAAACTGGACCAGTCGCGCTGTTAATCGGTCTGATATCCGCCGCCCTGCCGGTTCCGCTTTACCTCGTACTTGTCCTCTGGATCGATCGATATGAGTCGGAACCGTTTTGGATGCTGGCGACGGCTTTCTTCTGGGGAGCGCTCGTGGCCGTGTTCTTCGCCTTCATAATCAACACGGCGAGCGGGATGGCCGTAGCAGTGTTGACTCAGGACATGCAAGCGGGGCAGGCGTTTGGTGCCGTTATTTCGGCACCCATTGTCGAGGAGAGTGCGAAAGCTTTGATCCTTCTTATTTTTTTCTTTTGGAAGAAGGATGAATTTGACGGAGTGATCGACGGGATCGTTTACGCCGCGATGGTAGGCCTGGGTTTTGCGATGACGGAAAACATTCAATACTACGGCCGGGCTGTAACACAGGCGGGCGGTGGTGGCCTGACTGTTGTTTTTATTCTTCGTGGAGCGCTGGCGCCCTTTTCCCATCCCATGTTCACAAGTCTTACGGGGATCGGCCTTGGCTTGGCGCGTCAATCACGCCACGCAATAGTCAAGTTTATTGCGCCGGTCATTGGGCTGCTGGCTGCCATCGCAATGCACAGCACATGGAATGGTTCCGTCGTTATTTTTGGCGCGACCGGATTCATTCTCACCTATGTGCTGATCATGGTGCCTGCGTTCTTTATCATGTTCGTAGTGATTGCTCTAGCTCTCAGACGCGAGGGACGCGTTGTCCGCGAGTTTCTTACGCCTGATTTTCACGGCGGTCTGCTTACTCAGCAGGAGTATGATCAGCTGTGCACGATCAGGGGTCGCGTGGGCGCTTCATTCAACGCGCTTTCCAAAGGCGGTGTACGCGACTGGCAGGCCCGGAGACAATTAAACCAGATGGCAAGTGAACTGGCATTCCATCGTAGTCGCGTGGCGAGAGGCATCACGGCGCCGGACGCGCGCGAGCGTGAGGCAGCTTACCGGCTTGCGTTACAAAATCTCCTGAAGCAGTTGCGCAGATAACTGTGCCTTCCCTTGACAACAAATTCGCTCATTTTCTTACTATTGGCTTATACTTAGCCCACATCGCTACGGCCACGTCTTCCTCGAGTTACTTGTGAGAATTCAACTCTTACCCAGCACCTTCAATAGTCAGGGCCGCGCCGGCTTGGAACAGCGTTTGACCTGTTTCCTCATTGATGAGCGGGTGGCGGTGGACGCCGGCAGCCTTGCGCTCGCATTGACCGCAAACCAGCGAGAGAATGTGCGCGACATAGTTGTCACCCATCCTCACATGGATCATATTGCCAGCCTTCCGATTTTCATAGACGATCTCTTTCCCACGCTCAAGAGTCCTGTTCGCGTCTACGCCACAACTGAAGTGGTTGATCTTTTGGAGCGAGATATCTTCAATTGGAATGTGTATCCGCGGTTTTCTGAATTGAAAAATGACTACGGACCAGTTATGCAGTATGTCCCGATCGAGGCTGGCCGCCAATTTACCGTGGCCCATCTGACGTTCACCGCTGTTGACGTTAACCACATTGTGCCGACGGTCGGTTTGATCGTTTCGGATGGGAAGGCGACAGTAGCATTTAGTTCCGATACCTCAGAGACGCAAGAGTTTTGGAACCTGATCAATCGTGCGCCTGGTATAAACGCTATTTTGATTGAGGCATCGTTTCCCGATTCAATGGCAAAGCTTGCAGAGGTCTCACGACACTTTACGCCCGCCTCTCTGCAACGCGAGTTGCGCAAGTTAACTCATAATGGTTTGGACATTTTGGCGGTTCACATGAAGCCTGCCTATCGCGAGTTGATCATCAATGAGCTGAATGCGTTGAAGATTCCCGGGTTAGGTGTGATGGAGCCCGGCCGGATCTACGAGTGGTGAGTTTTAGAAGTCCAAAGTCCAATGTCCAACGTCCAATGTCCGGTGGCCAAGGTTAAATATCAACTTCCAAAACATAGGTTCAAAATTTAAGGGTCTGAAGCTCGATTTCGGTTCAACCTGAATGGGAGCATTGGGACGTAGATACAAAGCTGCACGTACCGCTGGACGTTCGGACATTGGACATTGGACGTTGGACATTGGACATTTACACCGGGTCAAACTCTTTCTGAGCATGCTCGCCCTCGACCTTATCCAATAACACGCGCCCGCTGGGAAGAACCTTTTTTACGACAGCAGTCCTTGTCTCGCGGTCGCGGCCCGGCATCAATTCCGCTCGAAACGTAACGGTCATTCCGGGTCGCGCCCAAACACCGGGAGGACTGCTCGTTGTTCGCCGACGTTTTGTTGCCATTCGTTTTTTCTTCTTTAAATACGCCCCCGCTGCGCCGAATGCTCCGGCCAACGCAACGCCGCCAAGCATGCGCTTTGTTTTTTTCTTCATTATCAAACTAGTGTGACGCCGGGGCGGATTCACAAAGCGGATCGAGTCGCGCTGTTATCGTAGGTAGACCACTCAGCGATTTATCCGCATTCATCTGGGTAAAGTGTGCCCATTCAGGTGGAACATTTGCCTCTGCGAAGATGGCTTCCACCGGACACTCCGGGACACACGCATCGCAGTCAATGCACGTTTCTGGATTGATATGCAACATATCGTCGTCCAGATGAAACGCTTCAACCGGACAAACAAGTGCGCAGTCAGTGTAGCGACAATTCACACAAGGTTCTGCAACAACGTACGTCATTTCGGATGCGACCTCCCTGTCGTATGAAACCTAAGTAATATTCTACAAACGCGCTGAATATATCGCATCTATATTAAGCATGAACTGAAAGATTTTCCATTTGTCATTTCACATTTATCATTTTTCATTGAAGACGCAAAGGCCGATGTCTTCATCAACCCTACGCTTTCAATGACAAATGAACGATGAAAAATTATGAAAAATAAGAAATGGAAAAAATTCGTAACCTCAATGAAAGAACGCGCAATATAGCGCCGCTCGCGGTAGCTAGTCGATGCCACCGCAACTAACGACGACTTCCGTAACTGGCCAACTTGAAGTGCACGCGCAAGCAAATATCGGAACCGCTCGCAGTAGCGAGCGGATGCTAGGCTCAACTTGCGACGACCATTCTAACTACCGACGGCTTGATATTCGTTGTGTGAACACAAGTTCAAACCTATCGGTTGCGGGGCTCGTGCCACGTGTGGACCGGCTTGCCCGTTGAAAAATCGTAAAACACGAGGTCAATGTTAGCTAGCATCTTTGTGAGCAGAATGATTTGACCTGTATGCATTGAGAAATGCTCTGTCACATGGAAGATAGCCGCCAGCGCCGTGGTGTTGGTTCCCTGAATTCGATATTCGTTTAAGAGGTGACCAGGATTAAAGCTGGCGAGCACCTTATCCACTTCTGCGATAGTGCTCTTCAGCCGCGACAGTAATTCTTCCCCGGCGATAACTTCTCGCGCTGCAAACTCTGCGTCACGTTTGCGCTTATCAGGTTCACCTCCCAAGCCGCATACAATCCACTGACGCGCATTTCCGGCAAGGTGCAGCATGAGGTTGCCAACGCTGTTCGCCTCCGTACTCGAGCGCCACCAGATTTGCTCATCGCTCAATTTTTCAAGGCACCGTTCAATCTTGGGTAGATATTCACCAGTCAGGAGCTCACGAGCTTGTTGAATAAAAGCGCGCGGGGTTTCCAATTCGGAACTTCCGGATCGTGTTGTCATAAGGAATTCTCGCAGCATTTTACAGAAGGATTACTGAGGCATGAAGCGGCGGATAGCAGCGGTACTCGCGCGCATGCCCTTCAAAAAGTGTTTCAGGCGGATCAAGAGTGTGGCAGGCGCGTCTTAATAACCTCAAGCTAATCAGAATCGAGGTCCCTAATCGCCGGCGAAAAGCCGTTCAGCGTGAAACCCAACCTCGCAAGGCGCGGAGTCTCGAGGCCGGGAAGGCGGGTTTGCCCGCCCGTCTGAGTGGGCCAAAGACACTTTCAGTGCAAAAGCACGCGCGCACAAAAACGAGGGTGTCCTCGCATTTAATCCGCGACTCGGGCTCACGACATCGAACGCCCGGATCAAGATTGTTTGGGGTGTCCGGATCAAGAATGTTGAATCCGATCAAACTTGACGGGGATTACACTTCGCTGGGATGAGGATTTTCCGGCAGCAATAATTTGATCGCATTAGCCGTCTCGACTCGGCGCTTTTGCTGGAGTTCATTAACCCAATTGGTTACCGTCTGAACCATTTCCCGCGCGGTTTGCGCTGTAGTGTTGGCCTTCGGCGCAGGTTTTTCCTTACGCGTTCGCTGGGCCTTCTTAATTACCTTGATAATTTTCTTTTCTGACATTTCTCGCAAACCTTGAAGTTCTACCTGTTTTACCGGTGCTTGAGTCAATTAAACGATTTCCCTCGAAGAGAGTTCCCTGATTTTTGATTCCCGGGCGTAAAGGGTCAATCCCCGCCTTTAGAACTGCTTCGTCACATGGACAATGAACATAGCAAATGGCACGCCAAAGAAGCTTCCAGGCAGTCCAAAATTCACAATTACAACCACGGAGCGGCCTCCCTGGATTCCACAGCAGCCGCATTCGTCGTTTTATTCTATTAACCCCTGGAAGCCAAAATTAAGCGACAGGTTGACTTCAGAGCTCAGCGGCCCCTGCTACTAATACGTACACTCCTCGGCGGGCACGTACGGTTTTTCTAACACCGTTTCAGGGTTTATTACTATTCCAGGATCGTGATCTTCCATGTCCAGTCGCCATATCTTCTTCTGGGTGCCATAGATGAGGAAAACAAGGCCCACTGCAGCGCCCGCGTTGACCCACTTTAATCCACTGAGCATGTGTTTCGTACCAAACGAAATCAGGAGCCCATTGATGATGATCACGGCCAACCTGAATTCAGTCGGACCAAATTTAAGATAGCTAATCTTTAATTTATCGGTAGCGGCAAATGCGAGGAAGGCGCTGAAATCGTAGGCTGCAAACAGGGCCAGAAGCAAGAGCAGCTGAAACCGGGCCTTGTCCGGAAGAATGAATGCGTACCCGACAATAATCGAGCAGAGAAAAAAATAGTCGAGCAGGTGGTCCATGTAGTAACCCCACCTTACAAGACCTGTATTGCGATACTTGCCTATCTTGCCGTCGTAATGATCTGTCACCCACTGGAGGAATATCATCACTGAGACGAGCCAAAGCCATCGCAGGTTGTTAGCCGCGAGAGCGCTGAATACGAGAATCATGAATGACCATAGGAGGGTCAACAGCGTTAGATGATAAGTCTCCAGCCATTTCGGAATTCGAGGAATGACTAGAGGCGCGAGCCTGCGCTCGAGAGGGGAAAGAAAAGACGTGTTGATCTTGCTGGCTCCGGCGAATTCTTCAGTTTGCATGTTCGTTGTTTTTCTGGAATCAAGTTTCTCCCGCCTGCATTGTTGCAAGGGTAAGGCCAACGCACGGCGTAGCGGATCACTGAGTTTTCTCAACAAATCGACGAATTCAGGCGGCGGCAATCAGTTGTCGTGCGTTTGAGGTGCAAGAATTTTAGGACTACTGCAGGGAGACAACGTGACAGATATGCACGCCGGGGACCTTTGAACAGGAGTCTCCGATTCCTGCTTCCAAAACCCGGAAGGCGAATCTTACGCAGTTCGAAGGACGTTGAGGGGATCAAATAAAAACAACTGACTGGGAGCTGGGAATCTCGAAACGGCGGCGACAACTTCTGCATGCAAGCATGTCATCAATCCGTACCATGTAGTCGCGCGATTTCTGATAACGCATACGATCTTGTTCGTTGGCGCCTCGCGGCGGGCCCGGCTTCTTGGTTCGCTTGAGCCAGCGCACATCATATTCGCCGCGCTCGCGACAGTGTGGGCAACTAAACGTCGCCTTTTTCAGTTCCTGCTTTTCGTTAAAAAAATCTTGTTCATTCATAAAATAAATCGTTAATTCTGCCAGTTACCTTTTTGAACTCTGGTCTCGGCTTCGATCCTGGTAATTTCGCTTACCTCTCTCCCAATTCCCGCAAGTAACTAAAACTGTAAATACCGGTCTCATGCCCGTCGCTCCAACGAAAGTTGAGCGCGTAGCGGCCGACAATGCTAAGGTCGGCAATTGTCAGTCCCTCAGAAACTGCTTCCGGCTTTAGTACACGTTGTCCGGTCCACTCGTTCACACACTGCGCACATGGGCAAGCTCGTCGCAACTCTGCCGCCGTATAACGACAGACGCAGTCATCGCCCCACGTAATACGCAGGCCCGAATTGCCCTCCTGCTCGATCTCGCGCGGCTCAATTGCCACTCCGCGTCTCTGCCTTGCTTCGATCACTTTTGAAAATCCTACAACACCGATAATCCCTGGATGTTTGTCTTGCTATTTCCCCGGACTCTGCGCGCGGCGGACGGCGTCGTCTACAGCATCTGAGGTAATCCTGAAATGCGAAGCGCTCCAGACGACCTGGCCGTTCCGCAGCACGATAACCTGAGGGGACTCATGCGCCACGCCCAAACGATTCTCAATCTCGGTTGAAAGCTCGCGGGCCTTCTGCACCTCGATCAGGGCCACCTCACCATCGGTTTCCGCCATTTGTTCATATGCTGACGCACTAATAGGACACGTCAAACTGTGTTTGAATATTACGACGGGCTGATCCTTTGAGCGATTTGCCAATTCATCGAACGATTTTGTGTCAGTAAGCTTAACGAAATGATTTTCCATTGTTCGTAACCCGTAGAGTGATTTGATATTAGCTTATCGGAACGGTTCGCACAAAAGCACGTCGCTCTTCGACCAATGATTGTTGTTGCCGCATTTAGTATTGTTCGCACGAATTGAGTCAGTTAAGTAGTGGAAATTTGCCTTTGAATTACTGGTTTTTGTGTGGCACCCCTCTTGCCATCGTAGCCTTTCATAACGACGGCGCGCGCACACCTGGTTTGCTTCAGCAATGCGCTCCTGGGTAGTTCGGAGGAGGGTTCAACATGAAGAGGAACGCTATGCAGATTCTATTGACGGCAATTATCCTGGCGGGCTTCGTACCGGTCCGCTATAGCGCCGCCGCCCCTGCGATCCAATCGAGGGGTGTGTCGCGTATCGTTGCTCAGGCTCAGGCCGTCACCGGCGACACGTTTCGCTACTCGGCGTTGACCCCGCGCGGCGCACGGGTTTACGCGGTAAGTAGACCACGTGTTGAAATGCTGCGCGCCATCGACAGCGGGCTTACAGATCTTTTCGCCGTTGCACGGCGCCACGGTTATCGATCTCACTTGAACTATTCGGATTACGGAGTCTTTATTGCCCGGGCTGATCGGACGCAGGACAGCACGGGTGCTTATTCTCCGGATTTCGCCATAGGTGCAGCGCAATACGCGGGAAGTGTTTACGACAAGGGGGGGTATGTTTACGCGGCGGGAATGGTATTAGGTTATCAACCGGGTATCTTCATAATCGCCGATCACCAGCGCGATTTTCAGCGCGTCGCCAACGTCGCGAGGTATGAAGGAGAGCACATCATCCTCTACCACAATGATCGTGCACTCTACCAAAAGACTTACGATCACAGCCGCGGCGGAAGCCACCCAATCCTTCAGTAACCGGGAGGGCCGGCGCCTCGCCCGATACTTTTAGTACCAATCTCTTTCAATAAAAATTAGCCGTTCCACATTGGCTGAAGGCGCGCGCCTTCGCATTACTATTCCCGTTACCTTCGGACTATTTGATCGCTGCTGGCGTGACGGACGCTTCGTCTTAACGCCAGTCGCCCACCAGCACAAACGGCGCCCAATAAAACGGAGCGCTATACTTCTTGCCGGCGATCATTGCGAGTTGCGCGTCGCGCATGGCTGTAGAGGCTGATACGTTTGCCGATCCAACGCCTGTCGGAGAGGAGGCCGCGGGCGACGATGATCCAACTGGAGTCAAAAGGCGTTTGTAAAAGTCGGCCATTAAGTCTGCGGTCGACTTATCCGCAACCGACCAGAGGCTGACGCCGACCGTCGGCGCCCCTGCGTACATGAAAGCCCGAGTCAGACCAATCACGCCTTCGCCGCGCTTCTCTTTTCCGAGCCCGGTCTCGCAAGCTGACAGCATGACGAGCGGCGAGCCCAGATTGAGATTGAAGATCTACCCAAACGTCAGCCTGCGATCCGGAGGCCTTTGCAAGTCTGACTATCTGCTCGGCTTCGGTTCGGGTCCCGGCGAGGCGCGCAAGAGGCAAACCCTGCATCTTCCCTGACTGGGCCGTCGCCGTTGTATCCTGGCCAGCGACATCGGTCAGCGCACTCTGAATTCCCAGACCACGTATGCCATCGGCGCTCGCAGAGGTGGTTCCGCGCGCGCGCGCATCATTTGAGTTGAAAAC
>JBHENH010000020.1:27968-32816 GCA_046262135.1 Pyrinomonadaceae bacterium | reverse complement strand
CTAAAGACCCTTCCCTCCTAGAAGACCTTCCTATATCTCGCTTTCAAATCATACAGACGAAGATAGACATATCGCTGGCGTGCTAGAATACGAAATCTGAGAACGCACCACCGGTCAAGAACTATGATTCTCCGGGCTCCTCCTTTGATGAAATCCAGCGAAAGGAGTTTGGCCGTTGCCGCGATTGCAGGTTCGCACAAGAGCACGACGCCTTGAATACGAAATAATCATTGGGCGCAAAATTCGCGATCACGTCCTTAGGCCAGCCCAACGCGTCGTCGTAGTTTCGAATAAAAGGGTCTTCACTCTCTACGGTTCTGCAATAACAAAAAGTCTTCACAATAAAGGTTTTTCCGTTTCCTCCTGGTTGATGGGAGACGGCGAACGCCATAAATCAGTTCGCACGGCCGAAAAAGCGCTGCGTTATCTCAGTCAAACAGGACTCGAGCGCAATGATGCATTAATCGCTTTAGGTGGAGGAGTTGTAGGAGACCTGACCGGATTCGTCGCAGCGACTTATTTGCGCGGCGTGACGTTAATCCAGATCCCAACCACATTGCTCGCGCAAATCGATTCATCGGTAGGGGGGAAGACCGGGGTTAACTTGCCGGCAGGAAAGAACCTTATTGGTTGTTTTCATCAGCCCGGCGTGGTCATCATAGACACTCAAACACTAACCAGCTTACCTAAACGAGAGGTTGTTGCTGGCCTGTGTGAGACCGTTAAACAAGGAGCGGTGGGCGGGCGCAAACTTTTTGCCCAGACAATTCGCTTTTTGGAGACATTCAACTCAAAAGGCATTTTGATTTCCTCGGAACTAGAAAAACTCATTGCCTCCCATTGTGCTTTTAAAGCATCCATCGTCGCCGCGGATGCACGGGAAGATCTTACCAAACGTGATCATCGTTCGCGGCGGATCCTGAACTTTGGTCACACCGTTGGACACGCGCTGGAAGCTGTAACCAGTTACCGGCGCTTTAGGCATGGGGAGGCGGTAGGCCACGGAATGTTGGTAGCTGCGGAGCTCTCGAAAAATCTAGGATTGCTAAAGCAATCGGAGTTAGAATTACTCCAGCGTGCTGTTCGGCTATGTGGGCCGTTGCCCACGGCCCAAGGTATAGACAACGGAGCGATAATCAAAGCTATCATGCTGGATAAGAAGCGAGAGCGCGGACACGTGCAGTGGGTCCTTCTTGAAAGTATCGGACGACCGCGAATTGTGGACGGGAAGGACATTAGCCGCAGACTGTTGAGGCAATCTATGCAGAATGCCTTACGCACTAGCTAATCCTCGCAGGAATCATTATGAACAAAATTCCAAAAGCGACTGAACGCGGAAGCGCGCGACTGAAGTTCATGCTGGTAGTCGGGATAATTGCGCTAGGCATATACGCAAGCTATCTCTTCATCCCGGTAGCGTATCAAGCTTACCTGCTCAAGGATCTCATGCAGCACCACGTCGATATCGCTGCCGCCATGGGCCATCCGCCCACGTGGGTGAAGGACCAACTTGTGAAGAGCGGACCCGAGTACGGTATTCCAGCCGATGCAGCCATAACCGCAACTAAACAGGATAATCGCGTAGAGGCTCGAGTGCAGTTTACGCGACCCATAGCTTTTCCCGGCTACACTTATAATTACGAGTTTGATCACACCGCGCGGAGCGCGACGTTTCTGAGTGTTAAGTGAAACTCGCGCGCACTATATCGAAAGGGCACAGAAGATAACTTGCTGCGCCCTTTTTTGCTGGTGTGAACCCGTCTATCGTTGTGTGTTCTCAAGGAAGGCTTTGAGCTTCCGCGAACGGGATGGGTGCCGTAGTTTTCGAAGGGCTTTTGCCTCTATCTGTCGAATGCGCTCACGCGTTACAGCAAAATGTTGGCCAACCTCTTCCAAGGTATGTTCTGATCCAGTGGTGCCCAGGCCGAAACGCATCTTAATGACTTTTTCCTCGCGAGGAGTCAGGGTTGCCAACACCTCATCGGTGATTTCGCGCAGGTTGGAGGCCACAACTGCGTCAGCTGGATTTAATATCGATTTGTCTTCGATAAAATCCCCGAGATGGGAATCTTCTTCTTCCCCGATTGGCGTTTCGAGAGAGATGGGTTCCTGAGCAATCTTCAAAACTTTGCGAACCTTCGAGACCGGAATATCCATCTTTCTGGCTATCTCTTCACTCGTTGGCTCGCGTCCTAATTCCTGCACCAAAGCTCGCGACGTCCGAATTAGTTTGTTGATAGTTTCAATCATGTGGACGGGAATACGAATTGTGCGCGCTTGATCGGCAATCGCACGCGTAATTGCCTGCCGAATCCACCAGGTAGCGTAAGTGGAAAACTTATAACCACGCCGCCACTCAAACTTATCAACCGCCTTCATCAAACCTATATTTCCTTCCTGGATGAGATCCAGGAACTGGAGACCTCTATTCGTGTACTTCTTAGCTATTGATACCACTAGCCGCAGATTCGCTTCGACTAATTCCCTTTTGGCCTGACCCGTTTGTTGTTCGCCGATTATGATTGCCTGAAGCGCTCGTTTTATTTCCACCGGGCTTATATTATGGTCGGCTTCAATTAACTGCAGCCGCTTCCGGGCAGCCGCAATACGTCGCTTGTATTCCTTCTGATCATCAAGCTTAATCCGCTTACGGTTTAGTTTTTCAGTGAAGCTATCGATTTCCCGCTCGGCGTCGCGCACCTCTTTTTGTACTGAGCGAATGGCATTAATCAGCCGTTGCCGAGTACGCTCGGTTATGTTTAGACGGCCTATTTCCTGGGCGATCTCCAACCGAAGACGAGCAACTTTGCGGCGCAAGCGCATTAACTTTTTGCTCTTTTTGCCTCGCGCAGCCTTCTGTTCGATACGCAGCTTTTCCCATTCCTTCAGTCCCTGCTTAAACACCTTTCGAATGTTTTGAATACCCTCAATAGTCCAGGCCTTATACTCCTCGGCCTTATCCATATCTTCATCGCCCGTTAGCTCAGCCTGCTCAGAAAAGATAACAATGTCGCGAATATTGACGACATTTGCCTCCAGCTCGTCTCCGATTTTCAGAAGTTCTCTGACCGCAATCGGTGAACGGGCAATGGATTTTTGAGTTTTAAGTTGACCTCGCTCGATTCGTTTTGCAATTGAGACTTCACCTTCGCGGGTGAGCAAAGGAACGACTCCCATCTCGCGCAGGTACAGCCGAACAGGATCATTAGTTTTTTCAAGAGCACCCGCCGAAAGATCCAGTTCAACATCTTCATCACCGTCTTCATCGTCAACCACAATGGCAGCTGCCTGCTCAAGCAATCTTTCATCTGAATCGGCTACCGCAATATTCGAACCTTCGAGTTTTTGCAGAACATCTTCAATGTCGTCGGGAGAGACGACATTATCGGGCAATTCTCGATTCAAATCATCGAACGTGAGGTATTTCTTGTCGCCGCCCAACTCCAGGAGACGCTCCATTACGTCGTCGCGGTCTTTATCCTCGATACTCAATATTGTGGTTCCTGTTTCAGGTTACGAACAGCGGTTGTGAGAACAACTCAAGTCTCGCGAGCAGAAAACATCAGGGTTACTGGCACGTGTGTCACGTATGCAGGAGGCAAAATGCAATGGAATAAGATCTAGTGGCCAATCTGCATCGCATCTGCTCTTGGCAACAGTGAGCTTCTACGTCTTGCTAGCTCCAGGTGCTCTATGGAAAGTCGATCACGACGTTCGACTTCTCCATTTCTTTCGGCGGCTGCCATTTCTGATGCTATCTCGGTAATGCGCCGATCCACTTTCATCAATCGCAAGGCGTCCAAACATTTTTGAGCGGCCAACTGCCGGACTTCCAATTCCTCCGCTTCAGCGCTTTCAACCTCGGCCATCAGCAGGGAGGGTAGAAGCTCGGAGATTGGATCTCCCTCGGTCTTTTCAGTCAAGAACTGAAAGTCAATTGCCGCGCCTTGACGTTCCCCTTCAACCAAGGCAAGGAAAATTCGAGCCGTGGGCAAATCGGCGTAGTCGTCGGCTTCTAATTTTGACAACACCCGGTGCCGTATTTGTTCATCCGCCAGAAGTAACTCCAGAAGGCGCTGTTCAGCGACTGTCGGTTTGACTGCGGTTGACTTAATACTGCGCGGCCTGACGTTCGTCGTTGTGTTCGAAGTCGTCCTGATTGAATGCCACAACTCTCGCTTCAAAGCGGCGTCGCTTACTCGCAGGGCATCCATCGCGATGTCGAAATATTCGCGCTTTTGAAGTCGGCTGCGGACAGCACGAATGTACGGGAGAACCTCATCAATCGCAGCTTCCTTGTCAGCCGGATTGCTTAGTTTGCGATCCCGCACGGCGTGATCGATCACAAATTGTATGTGGGGTCGTGCCTCGCCACGTTGCCGTTGATATTCACTAACGCCGGACTTTCTAATGAATTCGTCGGGATCGGCTTTATCCGGCAACACCAGAATTTTTACTTCAAGATCTTCGGCGAGAAGAATTTCAAGTGCCTTTTTTGCTGCCTGCACACCCGCCGGGTCGCCATCATAATTGACGACAACTTTGCGGGCAAATCGGCCCAACAGTTTTACCTGATCCGCGGTTAATGCCGTTCCCAGACTCGCAACCAGGTTCCGAACGCCAAATTGATAAGGGACAATAAGGTCAAGAAAACCTTCCACCAGTATGGCAAATCCCTGCTTGCGAATCTCATCGCGAGTATGGTTGAGTCCGAACAGATTTCTACCCTTTACGTACG
Organism: Pyrinomonadaceae bacterium; assembly: GCA_046262135.1. Classification (GTDB taxonomy): domain Bacteria; phylum Acidobacteriota; class Blastocatellia; order Pyrinomonadales; family Pyrinomonadaceae; genus PSRF01. Next base: position 28,078 of record JBHENH010000020.1, on the reverse strand, counting down.
CTGCCGTTTCGGGTGAGTTTATATACTTTGCGTCCTCATTTCGCAGGGTTCGACCGCCGAAGGCGATCGGTTTGCCTTGAATATCCATTACCGGAAAGATCAAACGCCCA
>JBHENH010000020.1:0-27958 GCA_046262135.1 Pyrinomonadaceae bacterium | reverse complement strand
TTTTGACGACCAGTCCGCTGCGCTCAATTTGCTCCTGGCTGGCACCCTTCTGCCTAAGATAAATAGAAAGCGTATCCCAGCTGTCCGGCGCGTAACCCAACCGAAACGTTTTGATTGTTTCTTCCGTAATCTCACGGCGGAGTAGATAATCTCGAGCGATTCTCGCCTCGGCACTTGACTCGAGTTGTTGTTCCCACCATTCGAGCGCCCACTTGTTCAGCTCGATTACCTCGTCGGCTTCATGCCGTCTGGCTTCAAAGCGGCCGTCGTCAACCAATTTCGGTAAAGGCATTCCTGATTTTTCGGCTACAAGCTTGATCGCTTCAGGAAAGGAGACTCGCTCCATCTCCATGACAAAATTGAATACAGATCCGCCCTTGTGACAGCCAAAACAGTAGAAGATCTCTTTGGCAGGACTGACAGAAAACGACGGTGTCTTCTCTTTGTGGAAGGGACAACAGGCCATCCAATTCGCGCCCTTCTTTTTTAGCTGCACATAGTCCTGGATCACACGCACAATGTCTGCCTGCCGCTTGAGATCATCGATGAATGTTTGTGGATAACGCATGCTGCGGAGATACCAATCGGTCAGAAGGGTGATGTGGTTAACACCCACCCCGAGGTCACCCTGGAATAAGGTTTAGGCTTTTCAGATTCACTATCAAAAAATGTTTCCACTCCATTTTCGCCCAGCGATCTAATGACAATTCCCGTGGAAGTGTACTTGCCCACGCGTAGTATTCTTATCCGCTCTCCTTCATTGGATTTAGCTACGCGAATGAACATGCCGGACCTCAAACCGTGGATGCTCCCAGCGTTAATCTTCACAGATGTGAGTGAAACAGGCGCGAAGTAAGATGCACCTGTGCCATCTTCGTTCTCATAACTGTAGGTCTTCCTCACTACCCTGCGTCCGACGCTTATGACGGATGCTTCGATCGGTTTTTTTAAAAAGCGCACATACGCTTCCGGTAATAACGGTTTGTTATTAATTACTGGATGTATAACTTTGGCATTCGTGTGATCGTCCTCCACAATCACGCTACGCTTGACGAAAAATTCTGTATTAAATGCATAAGCGAAATCGGAAAAGTTATATCTGCCTAAGCCGGCGACATAATTGCCGAAATCTGGCATCTCATGTTCTGCAACCAAAAAGCGATCACCGTTCAACTCAATTGGCACAAACTTCATCACCCTTATTTCCTGCGGCCGCGCCTGCATATGGCCTTGGTGTTTTGCAGTCCTCTCAAAATCGGGATAAAACTCGACGAGAGTTGTAGAAACTTTCACACTGCCGTAGCTCACGCTCATCACTCGCGCCTGGCACTTATCAATAGCGGCCATAATAAAACCTGCTGCGGGCGACCAACGGAAATATGTGCCGTGCGTCTCTCCACCACGAAAATAGTCACCAGCCCATTCATTTTTTGGCGCTTCCTGCTTCGACACCGCAATTTCGTCCCAGCGCGCTACCGCATTGAGGGCGTCATCTTTGGTAAAATCTTCCGAAGAGAACCACCAAGACTCAGTAAGTCCATTCTTCCAATATCCCCACTGATCAAGCTGGGCCGATGAAGAGCGCGTTAGCGGAACTGCGATGGACACCGTTAGCAAAAGCGCCAGAATTGCAAATTTTCGGCGAAGAATTTCCATGGTTTTTTGTGCCTATTGCTTTAGGTCAACCAGGGTAGCCCCAGAACCTCCTTGATCCGGTGGTGCAGCAGTGAAGCGCGCAACATGCGGGTGGTCCTTCAGAAGTTCGCTGATCGCTCGACGCAAGGCGCCGGTGCCATGACCATGAATGATTCTTACTTGACTGAGGCTGGCAAGAGACGCTTCGTCGAGAAACTTATCAACCGCATCAATCGCTTGATCGGTAGTGTGTCCGATTACATTCAATTCCGACCGGCCGTTCTCCTGCGCGACCTTTAGATGAACCTCCGTAGCACGATCCCTTTGTAAACCCGCAAACTTTCCAGGCTTCGGCTTAGAAGGAGTTGCCAGTTCCACCAGTTCGAGATTCTCAAGTTTCTCCCTCAACCGGAGAGACTTTACGCGCACTTCTGCTTCATCACCCTTCAGGCTGTCGACGATTCCAATGGAGCCAAATGAGCGGAGCTTCACCTTGTCACCCACAACGATGTCGCGCGCGGAACCTGAGATGTAGCTCACATCTTCGTTAACTTCCAGTGTTGTCCGAGCATTATCTTTCTGAACAATTTGACCGTCGCGCATCACGCGCACGCCGCGCGAACTCGTCCTGGCAGCACTGCCCGAAATCAATTCGCGTTTCTCACCGGCATTCGTGGCCCGTTGGGCTTCGCGTTTTAGTTCAGCTACTCGCCGTTGAGATTCACGCTCAACTTTTAATCGTTCGGAGCGGTCCTGGATTGACGCAATCAGCTCGCGCGACCTCTTTTCAAAGGCGTTTACCTTCTCTTCGAGCGCGCGCTGGAACGTTGTCTCCCGCTCTCGTTCCTTTCTTTCAGCTATCCTATCGAGTGACGCAAATTTCTCTGCCACCGCGGACCGCTCTTCTTCAAGCGCTTTACGCAAAGCTTCTGCTCGTTCCGCTTCACGCTTGATACGACGGAGATACTCGGCAGCGTGGCGCGAGGAATCTTTCACGGATTCCAACGCTCCGTCAATCACGGTGCCGGGGACTCCAAACCGTCGCGCGATTTCCAGACCAGAAGAAGAACCCGCAACGCCTACAATCAGACGATAAGTTGGCTGCAACGTTTTCTCGTCGAATTCCACGCTCGCATTGAGAACCCCAGTTTCATTCGCCGCGTACATCTTGAGGCCGCTGTAATGCGTCGTAACGATTACGTGCGCACCGCAATTCTTTCGGAAGTGGTCGACTACCGCTACGCCTAGCGCCGACCCTTCCTCAGGATCTGTTCCCGTGCCAACCTCGTCCAGCAAGACCAGTGCGGGCGGTTCGCACAACTGGATCATGCGCGAGATATTAGCCGCGTGCGACGTGAACGTCGAAAGGTTTGCAGCGAGCGATTGGTGGTCGCCAATGTCCGCCAATACCGAAGCGTAGAAAGGTATTGTTGCCGCGCGCGCCGGCACCGACAAGCCCGACAACGCCATTAGTGACAGTAGGCCTGTCGTCTTCAAAACCACAGTTTTGCCGCCTGCGTTAGCTCCAGAGATGATAATCGTGCGGTGTTCTAGATCGAGTGAAAATGAGACGGGCACAACTGAAGTGCCCGCGGAACGCAGGTTCTCTTCAAGAAGCGGATGACGGGCTTCGACTAATCGGAGCGTCGCTCCCGCAATCTCCGGAATCACACAATTGAACTTTTGATGAAAAATTGCTTTAGCGTTTATGAAATCCAGCTCCGAAACAGCGGCGAACGCGGTTTCGATCGGAACGAGTTGAGCGCGGAGTTCCTCCGTCAAACTAAAAAGGATCTTGAAGATTTCGCGCGCTTCTGCTTCGTGGAGAGCCTGTAATTCATTATTAGCCTCGATAGTCTCAAGCGGCTCAACAAAAGCCGTCGCGCCCGACGAGGAGTAACCATGGGCCACACCGTTCACGCGTGCGCGATGATCGGACTTTACGGGGATGACAAACCGGTCGTTGCGAATCGTAACCAGTTCATCCTGGATTGCTTCACCCGATTTACGCATTAAGCTTTCCAATGTTCGTGTAATGCGTGAACGTAAACCCGTGACCTCGTGACGTATTCTCCCTAATTCCGGACTTGCGCGATCATCGATTTCCCCGGTCGGCAAGATCCTATTTCCGATCCGAGCAATCAGACGATTCAAATCGGCGGGAAGATCCTCCACTAGATTCCAGAGGACCGGCGAATTATCGCGCTCTGCCAGAATAGCCGCTCGTGCGGACATTGCGTGCTCGCATAACGATCCAATCTCGAGGATAGTAGTCGCTTCCAGAGCCGCACCCTGGACGCGCAACAACGCGATTTTCTCGGAAGGATTGCCGAGGTCACTAAAGCTCCAGACAACTCCTCGTTTTCTAAGATCTACGCACTCTGACAACGCGGAAAGTTCTTTGTGTAGCCCAACAATATCCTTCTGCGGCTCGAGCGCGTCGACGCGTCCCTTCCCCATTGGGGTCTGTGCGCTGCGTTTAAGTAAAGAGCGCAGTTCGTGGTATTCGAGGATTGTGAAGGCCTGGTCGTGCATTAACTAGTATCCTGGGAAGCAAGGAACAAGTGCGGAGTAAACAAAGGACAGCACAGAATTGAACCTTATTATATTTTGAATTGGCAGCGACTTCGATTCTAGCATTCAGGAAAGATTTTCACATTCGCAGGAAGTTAAGAACGGATACGTGAAGTCGGAAAGCGCAATCGCCCCGCATATAGATTTGCCGCGTATTGCTGATTGAGGCGCCGATCGCGGGAGTAGGGGAAACAGGCCGCCCGTCTCACTAAAAACGACGGCGACGTCGTTCGCGACCTTGCAGCGCTGCGGCGAATAATTCCTTCGTGTTGAGGATATTTATTTCGGAACCTTCATGTTTGAAAACTTGAAGGGGAAGACCTTCCACACTTTGTTGCGTATTTTGGGGCACTTCGACTTTTTTGTTTACCGCATGCACAGCCATCCCCAATTGTTCATCTCCACGCAAGGCCACTATCTGTTGAAACGGTGCTGTGTTGGATGAACCATCATGGTCAAGTAGTGCCGCCACGTCCAAAACTGTCAACATCCTTCCTTGAATACTTACAACTCCGAGGATGGAACGGGGAGCGTAAGGTAACGGGGCTGGGTCGCGCCAATCCACGATGGTTGCGATCTCATCCTGGAAGACTGCAAAGTTGAACGGACCTGCGCGGAAGAGTTGCAAATTTCGCGTACGATCGGCTTCTGTGCCAGTCGTCCCATTGAGAGACCCTTGTTCTGGAGCCGGATCCTTTGAGTGCGGGCGTGGCCCGACTGATTTGCGCTGCGACATTTATGGTAGACCGCCGGTTATCAGCATTATAACTCGAACCGGCGCAACACTCGCTCTCATACGGAATATGCCTCCCTTGGTCCCTTCTGGCAACGACACTCATCGCAGGATAGAATGGCGCCGAAACCGAAAACCACTCTCAGCGCTTCAAACCAGGACGTAGTGCGCATTTTTACATCGATCGCGAGGTTTTAGATTTGTTACGGAGGCTTCTCAATGGATGAATTTGACCGCTACCGAGCCGACATGAACGAAAGGCTCCTTGGCAGTAATCACCTGGGAATCAAGAGATTCTTTGCGCTGGATAGTCAGGCCTACGAAGATGGAGCTCTGGACAAGCGAACCAAAGAATTGCTCGGTTTGGTGGCATCAATAGTACTCCGGTGTGACGACTGTATTACTTATCACATCAAGCAGTGCGTAGCTTCGGGCGTGACGAGACCGCAGTTTCTGGATGCCTTCAATATCGCGCTGGTGGTGGGAGGATCAATCACAATACCGCATCTACGTCGCGCGGTTGACCGCCTTGACCAGACGTTTGCCGGCAAAAGAAATGATGCAACGCCGCATACGCACGAGTAGCTTCCCGTATCTCTGGGAAACATATAGTGACTAATCTTCGCTTAAAATATTCATGATCTTCACAAGTAACAGATACTCCCGGCCCGTGCCTGCAATTTGGCGAGTTTGGTTGATCTGGACAATTGCTATCGCCGCAGCCTCACTTCTTTTCTATTCATCTAACTCAAGCATGATGAGGGGTTCTACAATGTCCGCTCAGGAAAAGGTTCGCGTCCGCGCGCCGGAACTTACGGGAGGTCGTGGCTGGCTCAACACTGAGAAGCCGCTCTCGCTGGCCGCTCTGAAGGGCAAGGTTGTCCTGTTGGATTTTTGGACCTACGGCTGCATCAACTGTATCCATATCATTCCCGATCTCAAGCGACTCGAAGAGAAATACGCAAACCAGCTTGTGGTGATCGGCGTTCACTCCGCCAAGTTTGAAAATGAAAAAGACACCGAAAATATCCGCCGTATCATTTTACGCTACGAGATAGAACATCCCGTCTACAACGACGCGGATTTCAAGGTATGGCAGAGCTACGGCGTACGCGCCTGGCCGACACAAGTCCTGATCGATCCGGCGGGGTACGTTATCGGCGGTGTCTCTGGCGAGGGGAACTACGACATCATTAATGAAGTAGTCGGCAAGGCCGTCGAGAAGTTTAGAAAACGCGGTGAATTGAATGAGGAACCTCTGAAGCTGACACTCGAACGCGCGAAAGTCGGGGATTTGCCCCTTGCCTTCCCCGGAAAGCTTCTGGCCGATCAGAAAGCCGAGCGCCTTTTTATTTCCGATTCAAACCATAATCGCATTGTCATCACCAGACTAGACGGCACGTTACTCGAAAGTATTGGCAATGGCGTCGTAGGAGCGACTGATGGGCCATTCGATAAGGCAAGCTTCTATCGCCCGCAAGGGCTTGCACTCGACGGCGATGGCCTCTATATCGCGGATACGGAAAATCATTTGATTCGCCGTGCCGACTTGAAGACTCGAACCGTTCAAACCGTCGCCGGGACGGGCCAGCAATCAAAGGATTATTTCCGCCGAGGACAAGGACGGACCATTGAGCTCAGTTCACCGTGGGATCTGCAGATCGTTCAACGGCAACTTTACATCACGATGGCCGGCCAGCATCAGATTTGGAAATTGGATCTCGACACTCAGGAAGTTTCCACTTTCGCCGGCTCGGGGCGCGAAGCGCGACAAGACGGACCATTGCTCGAGGCAGGTTTCGCACAGCCTTCGGGTATCACCTCCGATGGCAAGAAACTCTATGTGGCTGACAGCGAGTCGAACATTATCAGGGAAATCGACCCGTCGAGCGGCGTTGTGAAGACGTTAGTGGGGGGAGACTTGTTCGAATTCGGCGATGTCGATGGTACGGGCGACGACGTGCGTCTACAACATCCTCTTGGCGTCTTTGCCTTTGGTGACAGAATACTAATTGCCGACACGTATAACCACAAGATCAAGGAACTCGATCCTAAGGCGCGATCAGTGAAGACATATCTTGGCAGCGGCAAGCGTGGACAAGTGGACGGGGGAGTGTCCGCTTTTTATGAACCGGCAGGGCTGGGTATTGCAAATGGAAAACTTTACATTGCCGACACGAACAATCATGCGGTTCGCGTGGTGGATCTAAAGACAAAGCAAACTTCCACTCTGAATATTCAGGGACTTCAACCACCGATGTCGAGTACAACCATGGGTATGTCAGAAACGGAAGTTGGGCCAAACGCGGAGGAAATTAAGTTAGCGCCACAGGCATTGCGGTCGAGCAGCGACGCAATCGTGGTAGCACAGGTAGAGTTGCCTCGCGGGTATCATCTCAATCCCGCGGCACCGCAGCGATATCGAATATCGATTGAAACGGGAACCCAACAGCTCGGCTTGTTATCTGAAACGCAATCTGGAGCTGTCGGACAAGAAAAGGTTGTCAGCCGGTCGGCTAAGAACCTTCAGTTGCCTTTGCACATTCCAATTCGATCATTTGCGCCCGGCAAAAGCGAGATTCGGCTTCAGCTAACGCTTTTTTATTGTCGCGAAGACAACACAGGTACTTGCCGTATAAAGACGCTTGTTTGGCGGGCTCCGGTGGACGTGACGACTGAAGCGGCAGGAAAGCAGATTACCGTTAAGGCGAAACTCACGGCAGAGTAACACCGATACGGTGGCTGCTAGCGAGGTACGTCCTTTATCGCCGAGTTACCTTTGTTCTTCTCCGGTGGTTCGCTTGCTCCCTCTGAGCACAGCGAGTAACATTGCGGTTTCTAATTCATTGTGAGGTGAAATACCGTGGCTGACCAACCTGGAGTACAAGCTGTGCCGGGCAAACCATTTCTTACTGATATTAAAACCCTGCGCGAGCGTGCCCGCCAACATATCGAAAGGGGCGCCGTAACCGAAGGCTATAGGGCTGACCGCGATACCGTTGTTAAGCTGTTGAATGAGGCGCTGGCAACAGAGATCGTCTGCGTTCTGCGTTACAAGAGACATTATTTTATGGCTTCCGGCATTAATGCCGAAAGCGTGGCCGCCGAGTTTCTGCAACACGCAACTGAGGAACAAGCGCACGCAGATCAGATTGCCGACCGCATTGTTCAATTGGGGGGTGAGCCAAACTTCAACCCGGATGGCCTTACATTGAGAAGCCATGCTGAATACGTTGAAGGCAACACGCTCACCGATATGATCAAAGAAGATCTGGTCGCTGAGCGGATCGCCATCGATAGCTATCGCGAAATGATTAACTACGTCGCGACTGATGACCCCACGACGCGGCGTATGCTCGAGGCGATCCTGGCCGTTGAAGAAGAACATGCGGACGACATGTTGAACTTGTTGGAAAAGGTCGGCCAATAAATCGGGGCCGTTGCGCAAGTTTGGTCTGTTAAAAAAGTTTTTGGATTGCCGTCCCTATCCCAACTAATAAAGCGTGATGCCTTCTACAGAAAGCATCACGCTTGTTAGCATAAACACCAATTGATAATTGCCTGATCGGTCGCTAAACAATAACAATGCCGGCCGGCCCAGAATGTGCCAGAGTTGCGGCGCAATTGTCGGCGCCGGCCAGGAGCAATGTGCAGTCTGCGGGACGTCAGTTACGAGTCCGCCTAACAGCAGCAAATCAGGTTCAGCGCCCGATCGCGAAACCTTGCGGTTTGCGCGCGCGGTACTGAACCGGCCCTACAAGTTCACCATTGTGCTGCTGGTCGCGAATCTTTTCGTTTTTCTACTGATGTGGCAAGCGAGTGGCATTCCCTTTAGCCTATTAGCGCCGTTGCCAAATGAGGTGCTGATACCTTTCGGCGCCAAGCTCAATTATCTGATTCAGACCAAGCATCAATGGTGGCGTTTCGTCACCCCTATGTTTCTCCATGTTAACGGGCTCCACCTGATGGTGAACATGTACAGTCTATGGGTTGTAGGCCCCTACGTTGAGAAGCTTTATGGTTCTGCGAAATTTGTGGTGTTCTGGGTGTTGACTGGAGTGGCTGGAGTAATTGCCAGTTATCTGACAGTGAAGCCCGGCGTGGCCCTGGGTCCAATCGCGCGCTTTATTTTTAAGGCCTACGACGATCCATCGGCTGGAGCTTCAGGCGCGTTGTTCGGGTTGGTCGGAATCCTCTTCGTTTTTGGCATCAAGTTTCGACATGAGCTGCCTGAAGGTTTTAAGCGTGCCTTCGGGACTGGCCTGCTCCCGATGATAATGCTGAATCTGTTCATCGGTTACGTCGGCCGCGGATTCATTGATAATGCGGCGCACCTGGGCGGGATGGTCTGTGGCGGAATGCTGGCTTTGGTAGTTGACTACCGGAGACCCGGGGAAAGATCGCGAATCGCAGTTACCTGGCAAGTACTTCGGATTGCCGCGATTGCTGTGGTCGTCGTCAGCTTCATCAAAACGGCACAGCATTTCAAAGACCCGATACCCGCCACTATGTCCAGCCCCGCGGTTTCATCTGCCGACTCCAGTACGGAGAAGTTTGTTACCTGGGCCAAGGCGATGAACGACGGACAGGAAGCTTTCTATTTTGCTCTCAAAGACAGCGACACCAGCCGCTCCGGCAGCGCCGTCAAACAACTGGAATCCGCGCCGTCACTTGATCCCAAAGCCGACGAACTAAAAGAGAGATTGAAACTATTATTAACGAACGTAACAGCTGTGCAAGTACGGCCTGTAAATTCCAATCAGCCTAGTTCCCGAAAGGCTGGAACAGAGCTACAGCAATTAGCTGCCGATTTTCAACTGTGGAGCAAGGATTACAATACATGGCTCAAAACGACTGGAAGAACCTATGGCCTGGTCCAAACGACCGACGCTGAACCGTCGCCACAGTCCAAGTAGCAAAACGTCCGCGTTAAGAATTTTGCGTGTACACGATACCGCGCATGATCGCAGCTTTGTAAGACACGTCATCGAGTTAGACGTACATTCTCAGTTCGCGTATCAAAACAGGAGAGACGAAATATGGAAATAAAGAAAGTAGGAGTTCTGGGTTGCGGGTTGATGGGCTCGGGTATCGCTCAAACCGCGGCGGCCGCAGGATTTGAAACCGTGGTTCGCGAGGTTTCTGATGAACTGCTGCAGAAGGGATTTGCCGGAATCGAAAAGTCCCTCTCCAAGTTTGCCGAAAGGGAACCATTACCGCCGAGCAGCAACGGGCGACGCGTGACCGCCTATCCGGCACCACTTCTTTTGACGAAGTCGCGGATTGCGACATCATCATTGAAGCAATAATTGAAAACATTGAGGAGAAAAGAAAAACGTACGCACAACTGGATGGGCTATGTAAGTCGCAAGCAATTTTTGCGTCGAACACCTCCTCAATCTCAATAACCGAGATGATGACTGCCACTTCCCCAGATCGTCAGAAGCGTTTTGTAGGCCTTCATTTTTTTAACCCCGTGCCGATCATGAAACTCGTCGAAGTAGTCAGAACAATTTTGACCGACGAAGCGATCTACGAACAGGTGATCGAGTTCGGAAAACGATTGGGAAAGGTGCCGGTGCGCGCCAACGACAAAACCGGTTTCATCGTTAACCGATTGTTGGTCCCCTATATGCTTGATGCTATTCGCGCTCTGGAAGAAGGCGTCGGTTCAATTGTCGATATCGACACCTCTATGAAACTCGGTCTCGGGTATCCAATGGGACCGTTCACACTTGGTGATTTTGTTGGCCTTGACACGACTTATTACATCGCCGAGATCATGTTCAATGAATTTCGCGAGAAGCGATTCGCGCCACCGCCGCTTTTAAAACGTATGGTGATGGCGGGTTTGTATGGAAGGAAATCGGGTCGCGGATTTTACGATTACACAAAAGATCCAAAAAATCCTGCTCCCATGAAGTTGGTGTGAGCTGCCAGCTTGGCGAAGCGGTATTGATCGCTATCGCGATGAAGTGCGTTGCGTCAACGTAAGCTTCCATGATCAATTCCTGGTTTACGAAAGGCGTGCATCTTTGGCATCGCAGAAAGCTACCTTGATGCTCGCTTTCGCATCACCTATACTGCGAAATGCGCCGTAAACCCCAGAAAACAGCGCGAAACGGAGCAGCCAATTTTTGCAGCCAGTTATTCACGAGGGAAAACTCAGCGGTGAAGGATTTCGTTTCGCGATCGTCGGAAGCCGTTGGAACGATTTTATTAGCTCTCGGCTTATCGATGGCGCCGTTGAAGCGTTTGAACGCTTGGGCGCCAGCCAGAAGTCTATTGAAGTATACAAAGTTCCCGGCGCTTTCGAGATTCCGCTATTGGCTTTAAAACTTGCGAGCTCGGGAAATTTTGATGCGATCGTTTGCGTAGGTACAATTATTCGAGGCCAGACGCCACACTTCGAATACATCGCAAGCGAAGTGGCGCGCGGCATTTCCCAGGCGGGTTTACAGACCGGCGTACCGGTTATTTTTGGCGTTATCACCGCTGATAACTTCGACCAGGCAATCGAACGGGCAGGGGTGAAGTTGGGCAACAAAGGATTTGAAGCTGCCACAACGGCAGTTGAATTAGTAAATCTTTTTAAGGAAGTTTTTTGAAAAGGATGACGGATGAAGCATAAAGGATGACTGCGATGCCGGCACTGTCCGTTCATCCGTCAGCCTCCCGCCTTTATCCTTAGAAGTATTATGGGTTCGCGACGTAAGGCGCGCGAGTGCGCCTTGCAAATGCTCTTTGCGGCTGATGTTGCCGATGCTGTTCCGGAGGAGGTACTGCATACCTACTGGTCGGAGCTCGGTGATTCTGATACCGAAGAAGCGGCGCGTGAATTCGCAACGCGGCTTGCGGCCGGAACTCTTGCGCACCTTGATGCGCTGGACGAACGCATTCGTTCACGGGCAGAACACTGGCGCATTCCCCGCATGGCCATTGTTGATCGCAACATTCTTCGACTCGCAGTTTACGAATTCATTCACGAGCCCACTCCCCGGACAGTAGCCATAAACGAAGCCCTCGAAATAGCGCGCCGCTTTTCAACCTACGAAGCTACACAGTTCATCAACGGTATTCTCGATGCTATAAAGCGGGACCTTGATGAACAACAACCACAAGAACACGTCGACACGCAAGAATTGCAATTAGAAGGCGAGGTTGAGTCCGACCCCGAATCCGAGGCGGAAGATGACGAGCATTCAGCTTCCATTTAACGTCCCGCACCGTAGGTATCGCGTTCACATTAGCGTACCTCTTCACATTGCAATCGTCCTGGCCCCTCCAAACCTCGAAGCCATCTTTGAACCGGTTGGCCGCTACTGCAGCTATTCACTAATCCCGGCTTACCATTTACTATTAATTTGTGGACCAAAATCAACGTGAATTCCTGCTCGAAATTGAAGAGCTTGTCGAGCACGTCTTCGCTGACTTGACTGAATTGCGCTACCGGCAAGCCGACGGCCGATCAAGCCGCCAGTTGATAGACCGGGTGTTTCGGCGAGTTCACAGCGTAAAGGGCGCGGCGGCTTCATGCGGCCTGGAATCTGTTAATCAGATTGCACACGAGTTTGAAAACCTGCTTGAAGCTGTTCGATCCGGTCGAACCTCACTTAACGATTCAATTTTAGATATGTGTGAAAGCGCAACTGACGCTCTCGCGGAGAGTGTAAGCGTTACCGCTTCAGGCTTAGCGCAGTCGCCTCCGCAGCGATTGTTTGATAGGTTGCGAGCGGCCACACAAGTTCAGGCGGTCGCGTCGGATGTTGAAAAAGAAGACTTTCTCGCAAAGATCCCATTCGACCTCCGGCAATCTTTAAGTGAGGCGGAGAAACATATTGTTGTCACCGCGGTTGGGGAAGGTAGCGCGGTGTTTGTGGTAACGACAAGCTTCGACATCACCGAATTTGATAAGCAGTTTTCATTGTTCAAGGAGAAACTAGCGCAACACGGTGAGTTAGTTTCAACCTCCCCAAATGTAGATGCCGATCGGCCTGACAGAGTCAACTTTCGCGTCCTGTACACCAGCGATGCAAACTTGCGGGAACTCCGGTCGAGCGTTAGCGAGTTTGCTAATGTGAGTTTCAAAGAGGTTGTAGCTCACAGAAGAAGCGGCCTTGCTTTCGACGAAAACCATACCGCAGCCACACCGCCGGTATCGGCCGCCCCCGCATCTTCCCTCTCAAATATTGTGCATACCGACCTGGATAAACTGGATCGGCTTATCTCGGCGACATACGAACTTTCCCGTTCTACGTCGAATGCGCTGGAACTCGCGTTATCTCACGAGGGCCTCCCGCCGGCGGCACGTGAAGAGTTGCGGGAGGTAAACGAGCGTATCCGAAACTCATTCATGGCAGTTGAAGACGAACTTATTAATCTGCGAATGGTCTCGCTTGGCCCAACCCTGCAGCGCGCTGCGCGCGCCGGCCGCATTGCGGCTCGTCAGGCAGGAAAAGAAATTGATTTCGAAGTTGGTGGCACTGATGTTCTCATTGACAAGCTGCTCGGCGAAGCAATGATTGACCCTCTCATCCAGCTGGTCCGGAATGCAGTGGGGCATGGAATTGAAGATCCCGACGAACGCCTCCGAGCGGGAAAGAAAAGCAGGGGAACCGTTCGCATCGAAGCAATCAATGAAGGCAGCCGCTCGCGTGTAAGAGTGACTGATGACGGCCGCGGCATCGATCCTCTGGTGATTTCTGAAGCAGCCAAAAGGCTCGGAATTATGGCGGGCAACCCGTCGCTTGATTTTGAGCGCAGTGTGCGGCTGATCTTCCGTCCGGGGTTTACAACGCTCGAATCGGTTTCCGACATTTCGGGGAGAGGCGTCGGTCTCGATGTTGTTGAAACTGCAGTTGAACAGGTTGGCGGCGAGCTTGGAGTCTCCAGCAAACCGGCTCGAGGTACGACATTTGACATTCGATTGCCGGTCACATTTGGGCTGCTCCAAGCGACGGTAGTTGTTTCCGGGGACAATCGCTACTGCATACCGGCTAACCAGATAGTGGCTGTTAATCCGCTCGACGCAGTCGCAGCTCAAACGATTATGAATGGACCACGGAAAGACCTGCAGCAATCTGGCAAGGATGAATTGCCGGTGGTTTCTTTAGTTTCATTGTTGGGCCAGCCTGACAACCCCCAGCAGAGCAACGAGAATACGAACAATACGTTTCAACTGGTTGTATGCGAGATTGTGGAAGAACATTCTGGCATTGATCGCAAGAGCGCCAGGCGCCTCGGCATTGCTGTCAATAGCGTGGAAGGTACCGATGAAGTACTGGTTCGCAATTTGGGTCGTCATGCGGGACGTTGGTACGGCGTGGCCGGCGCTACAGAACTACGCGACGGCAAGGTTGCTTTAGTACTGGATCTTACTCGACTCATTAGCGGAGCCGCGTCCTGATTCAGGACTGGTTTCAGCAAGGCCGGTCGCTGACAGCCCATCCGAATCGCATCCCCTTATTTATACCCAATCCATTTTCGGATGCATCGTGTGCCACTGCGTGGCACGCTCGAAAGCGAGCGCCACTCCAAGCGGCGCACCTTCATCATACAATCCGCCCGTAAACATAATTGCTTGCGGCAATCCTTTCGGAAACCCGCAAGGCACGGCCACTGCAGGGTGACCAGTAAGATTTGTCACGAGCAAGCTGGCGCTGCCCGGAGCGGGGGAGACAAACACGTCCCATTTCGACATCAATTGGTCCATCTCACGCATCAACAAAGTTCGTGCGCGTTGCGCGCGGATGTATTCAACGGCAGGAATGAAACGTGAACTGCGAAATGTGTTGGGCCAGTCACCAGACTCCTGACCGGAAAGCTGGTTAATGCCCTTACTGCGGGTGAGATCGTCAAACGCCGTTGCCGCCTCGGCAACAAGAATGATACGCAGCGCGGCCACGGAAAACTTCGGAAGTTCGATTGGTTGGAGATTAGCGCCGGATGCCTTTAAGACGTCGAGCGCCTGCTGGTAAATGGCCTTGCGCTCCGGATCCTGTTGCTGGTCAAACTCATTTTTTAAATAACCTATTCGCATGGCTGCAAGCGGTTTCGCTGGCTCCCAGTTAAACGGAACATCAGCCACAGTCAAGTCCCGTTCGTCGGGACCGTAGATGGCGTTGAGCGCTGCCGCGCAATCTTCAACTCCACGACAGATTGGTCCGATTTTATCCATGGTCCAACTCAACCCCATCGCCCCGTAGCGACTAATCCGCCCATACGTAGGTCTGAGGCCAACAACCCCGCATCGCGATGAGGGCGATATGATCGAACCCAGAGTTTCCGTTCCGATTGAAAATCCTACAAGGCCCGCGGCAGTTGCCGAGGCCGGACCAGCGGAGGAACCACTGGAGCCAATCTTGTCTTCATCGACTTGCCATGGATTTCGCGTCATTCCCGCAAACCACCGGCCCCCTTGGGCGAGTGCGCCCATCGATAACTTCGCAACCAGTACGGCGCCCGCATCTCCCAACCGTCCCACGACTGTAGAATCGTAGTTGATTATCTGCTCCCGGTAAGGTTCGGCACCCCAGGTGGTCCGAATTCCCTTCGTGGCAAAAAGATCTTTGGCCCCCCAGGCAATACCGTGCAGTGGTCCACGATACTTGCCGGATCTGATTTCGCTCTCGGCATCAGCCGCTTGTTTCATGGCCAGTTCTTCGGTGAGCGTGACCACACAATTAAGCTTTGGTCCATATTTCTTCAAACGCGCGAGATACATTTTGGTCAATTCAACTGGTGACACTTTCCGCGTGCGAATTAATTCCGCGAGCTGAGGGATAGTAGCGAAAGCGAGATCATCGAGTGAACGGAAAGGGTTAATTGCAACTTTGCTGAGTTTGAAGCGGCCAGGCTTGATGTTGAATTTTTTACCAGGCAGCGCTGGATGAAATAAAGTTGCCGGCTCGGTATCAAGTGGAATCTCGATCTTCCGAAGCGTTTCATATCTTTCAAGGTTCGTATTGGCGTTGGGGAGCGCCATCGCTTCCTCGGCATCGGTAAGTTCAATGCCGATTAGCTTTTCGAATTGTCGCAGCATGTCTTTTGTCACGCGCAAAGGCGTTGGCGACGGCGATGCTGTGGGCAGCGGGGTCGGCGTGGCGGAGGGTGTTTGTGCGAAAAGAGCCGGGAGACCAATTTGGGGTGCAACGATGAGCGTGGCACCAGCCGCCGGCACGAGCTTTACAAAACTGCGGCGGTCCAACCCTTTCGCTTCATGCTTGGCGGAGGAGTGTACCGCAGGCTTTTTCTTCGGTTCTGATTTCGTCATCGTATCCTCTTGTTGGCTGTCGCGTTTTGCTAAATTGTTTCTCGATGACCTGAGCCTTCTTGCTTAAGCTGCGCCATTAACGTAGCGCCTTGCCGCACTCCGCAACACGGTTCCTGCTTCGCAGCGTAATATTGTCCTCTGCTCACTGCTCACTGCTCACTGCTCACCGCTTACTGCCTTCTGCCTTCTGCCTTCTGCCTTCTCAGGGATTCATTCCCTGCCCGCTGGCGGGCAGCGGACTCCCATATTTCAACTTCACGACTTTCGCCTTTTCCAATGGATAAAGTGTCACAACAAAAAGATTGTCATATTCGCTTTCGGGAATGATCGGAAAGTTACCACCACCGAGGCCCCCAATAATTGCCGGCACCGTGTTGTTATGACCCGCGACGAAAACCACTCCTCCCTGATGCTCGGATTTTATTCGCCGCACCAGCTCCGCTGTGTTGTTGGCCTCGGCCTGGTTAACAGGCAGCGACAAATGATTCGCAAGCGGTTGCGCGGTCTGTTGGGTACGAGAGTATTGGCTGCCATAGATTGCTGTAATACCGGCGTTTCCCAGCACACGCACTAACTCCTGGGCCCGTTGTTGGCCGGCAGGACTCAAGGATGGATTGTTATTGCCGGGCTCGATATTTTTTTCGGCGTGTCGGACGAGTATTACTGTGGTCATAGGTCGATAAAAACATAAGTAACCCAAAACAAGAAGGCCGATGAAAAGCAGGGATGCGACCGCAAATAGAATGCGATCGGTCATTAAACGCATTTTTGCCATGAAGCTCACCTCAAGTTCCGATGTACTTAACAGGTGCCGAACATCATGCGGTAATTGCGGAGATTCTCGCGAAGATTATAACTCAGTCTCCTACGATACCTGCTGGTCCGTTGGCGCGGAAAAACTTGAGCCAATGATATCGAGTGAGTCCGAACAAAATGGCGTTACTTCAAATGCCGCCGTGTTCGCCCACCACTACTCATCACTGCTTACGGAAACACTCAGGGTGCCTTTGTCGGGGAATTCACCACACATGCATCCGGATTAGGAAGATGGTAGTCTATTAAAAAAAGCACACCGCGCCGAGGTTGGTCCTATCCTTCTTCATCCTTGGCAGAGGTGATAAGTTGGTTCAGATGGCCAAAAACGACATATCGGAACAGATTGCGGATAATTTTGGCGCCAATGCAACTTATGTAGAGGGATTGCTGAGCCGTTTTCGCACCAATCCGGAATTGGTTGACGAGTCATGGCGCACCTATTTTGTAGAGTTGCTGGGCGAGCCCACGTCTTCTCCCACGCAACCGGCTAAAAGCAACGGCGTTTCGGCAGCACAAATTGATGCTACCAACGTCGCGACTCCTCCCGCCGGCGACGGACACAAAACTGCAACCGGTTCGTCTGCTGCTCAGGCGGCAGCAAAGGAACCGCAAAAGGCCGCAGCTTCAGAAACGGCCGCGTCTTCGATTGAGGCCACACCAATTCGCGGCGCTGCCCTGAAGATCGTTGAGAATATGGAGGCAAGCCTTTCAGTTCCAACGGCCACATCGCAGCGAAGAATTCCCGTAAAACTGCTCGACGAGAATCGGCAAATTATCAATAAATATCTTCTGGAAAATGGGCTGGGAAAAGCTTCCTATACTCACTTAATTGCCTGGGCCTTGCTGCGCGCGTTGCAGGAGTTTCCGCAATTGAACGATGGCTACGGTCTTCTGGACGGAAGTCCCGCGCGGCTTCGGCGACCACACATCAATCTTGGTATCGCTATTGATCTGGCCAGGAAAGATGGGACCCGATCGCTGCTGGTTCCAAACATCAAGAATGCTAATGAGCTTCGCTTCACGCAGTTTCTCAACGCTTACGATGATGTAGTAAAGCGCGCCCGCGACGGAAAACTCCAGATCGCGGACTTCCAGGGCACCACGATATCGCTCACAAATCCGGGGACAATTGGAACTGTATCATCGACGCCGCGTCTGATGTCTGGGCAGTCGGTAATTATTGCAACCGGGGCAATTGAGTATCCGGCCGAATACCAGGCGATGGCGCCTGACGCCTTGTCCCAATTAGGTATCAGTAAAGCAATTACGATTAGCAGCACTTACGACCACCGGATTATTCAAGGCGCCGAGTCAGGCGCCTTTCTTGCCCGGGTACACGAACTAATCATTGGCAAGTCTGATTTTTATGATCGAATCTTTGCCGATCTGGGCATTGCTCATGTGCCCTTGCGCTGGAATGTCGATCGAAATTCGTTATTTGTTTCTGGCGATGCGACCAGAGACCAGGCGGCGAAGGAAGCCGGCGTCATCGAATTAATAAACGCCTACCGCGTCCGCGGACATCTGATTGCCGACATCGATCCCCTGCATGCCATGCCGGTCCTGTATCACCCGGAGTTGGACATCGAAACCTATGGGCTCACGATCTGGGATCTTGATCGAGAGTTCATCACCGGGGGGTTGGCAGGCACCGAGGTCGCAAGCTTGCGCGAGATCCTCGATATTCTGCAGCGCGCCTACTGTGGCAAGGTCGGCATCGAATATCGACACATCCAAAGCAAAGAAGAGAAAATTTGGATCCGGGAGCAAATTCGCAAGGAGTTTGTTGCCCCTGAACCAATTTCTGCTGACGTCAAAAAAGAACTGTTATGGAAACTGATCTCCGCCGAACAGTTTGAGCGCTTCCTGCACACTAAATACCTGGGTCAAAAAAGATTCTCGCTCGAAGGCTGCGAGACGATCATTCCTCTGCTCGATCAGTTGATTGAAGGCGCGGCATTACGCGGCGTTGAAGATATTACGTTGGGTATGGCCCACCGGGGCAGGCTAAACGTGCTCGCGAATGTGCTTGGGAAGTTTTGTGAAAGAATCTTCGCGTCGTTTGAAGGCTCCGTCCATCCGTCGTTTCCTGCCGACGAAGGCGATGTGAAATATCACCAGGGGGCAGCAGGCGAACGCGACGCTGCAAACGGCAAGAAAGTTAAATTAACTCTTTCGCCCAACCCCAGCCATTTGGAGGCTGTGGATCCGGTAGTCGAAGGTATGGTAAGGGCCCGGCAGGACGACTGGAAGGATCGGCTCGGCCTGCCACGTGAGGAAGTAATAGACCGATCCCTGCCTGTGCTGCTCCACGGAGATGCTGCGTTCGCGGGTCAGGGCGTTGTTATGGAGACGCTCAATCTGGCTAATCTTCGAGGCTATCGCACCGGTGGGACGATACACATCATCATTAATAATCAGATCGGATTTACAACCTCGCCCGAAGCCGGGCGTTCAACTATTTACTCCACCGACGTTGCGCGAATGACGCAACTCCCAATCTTCCACATCAACGGCGACGATCCTGAAGCAGCTTACCGAGTTGTGCAGATCGCTCTGGACTATCGTCAGGAATTTAATAAAGACGTGATCCTGGACCTGGTCGGTTTTAGAAAACTGGGCCATAACGAAACTGACGAGCCCAGTTACACACAGCCTTTGATGTATGCACGAGTAAAAGCACATCCGGGAGTCCGGACAATCTATTCAAAACGGCTCATAAAGGAAGGAGTAATTACCGAAGCGGAGGTAAACGAACTGATAGCCGAGCGCGTTAAGCGATATGAGGATGCGCTGACGCGAGCCAAGGAAGTTGCCCCGAAAAAAGACACGGCGCCCAGCGTTGTCGTAGTCGAAGAGCTTGATGGCTCGGCAGTGGTGGAAACCGGGATACCCGCTGACTTGATCAAGACAATAGCGGAGAAAATTGCGGTAGTTCCGGAAGGCTTCAACATAAACCCCAAGATGGTGGGCCAGCTAGCACGGCGCGCTAAGATGGGCTCCGGAGCTATGCCGATCGACTGGGCCTTTGCCGAGGCAATCGCTTTCGGATCTCTCGTCACCGAGGGCAATCGTGTTCGGCTCAGCGGACAAGATTCAGGGCGCGGGACATTTAGCCAGCGCCATGCCGTTTTATACGATACGCAGACCGGGAAATCGTGGGCGCCGCTTTCAGAATTGCGATCCGAAGCGAAACCGGAAGCGCGGTTCGAAGTCTTTGACAGTTCCCTTTCCGAGGAGGGCGTGCTCGGATTCGAGTATGGCTACACAGTGGTGGCACGCGAGGCTCTGGTGATGTGGGAGGCGCAGTTTGGCGACTTCGTCAATGGAGCTCAGACCATCATTGATCAATACATCGTGGCGTCAGAAGACAAGTGGAAACAAACATCGCGCCTTACGCTACTACTGCCGCACGGTTACGAAGGCCAGGGGCCTGAACATTCGAGCGCTCGTCTCGAACGTTTTCTGCAACAGTGTGCCGAAAACAATATGCAGGTTTGTTATCCGTCCACCCCGGCGCAGTACTTTCATCTCCTGCGCCGGCAGGTTCGGCCTGGCATGGGGCGGCCCCTGATTGTCATAACGCCCAAGAGCCTGCTTCGCCTTCCTGCCGCGGCGTCTGCTATCGACGACTTTACAAGCGGAGGGTTCCAACCGTTGATTGCCGATCGTGAAATTACCGATGCGGCGGCGGTCGAGCGGATTATTCTTTGCTCAGGCAAAATCTATTACGATCTGATTGAGGCCCGGAAAAAGGCAGAGACCGAAAGTGATTCTCGTGTTTCTATCGTCCGACTCGAGCAGTTCTACCCCTTCCCGCTCACCCGGTTGCGCGATACGCTTGCCCTTTATCCCCAGGCGACACAACTCGTATGGGCACAAGAAGAACCTCAAAACATGGGTGGATGGACCTTTATTGAGTCGCGACTGGAAAACCTCTTGCCTGGTTGCGAACGTCCGATATATATCGGTCGCAGCGCTTCAGCGAGTCCCGCTACCGGTTCATATGCGATTCATCGGGCCGAGCAGGCCCAGCTTGTTTTGCAAGCATTAACCTTGCAGGGTGGCTGATTTCTTTTCGCCACTTTTGCGCACAACTTTCCGGCCGTGGCGCTCTCAGGAATACTAAGAATTTCAATGCTTCTGAGATCAGTAAAAACGTTTTTAGGTGGATTGCTTACGCTTCCCCTGCTTGTCAATTTCACATGGGCTGGGAGGTCTTTCCGCTCCACTCTACGTGACGAGACGCCGTCGCAAGAGAAACATCTCAAGAACATCACACAGCTTACTTTTGGTGGTGAGAATGCCGAGGCCTATTTTTCGGCTGACGATAAGAAACTCATCTTCCAGTCAACTCGAGCCGGCCACGAATGTGATCAGATCTATACGATGAACGTAGATGGTGGAAACGTGCGAATGATTTCAAATGGCACAGGACGTACCACGTGCTCTTACTTTTTTCCGACTGGCGGCAGGGTTCTGTATTCGTCGACGCACCTCGGCGCGAAGGAGTGTCCACCGCGACCTGACTTTTCCCAGGGTTATGTTTGGGCTGTTTATCCGACCTTCGACATCTTTACGGCGCGGGAGGACGGCCCCGATCTCAAACAGCTCACAAAAAATTCTGGATACGACGCGGAAACCACCATCTCGCGCCATGGTAAGCTCGCCTTCACATCCATGCGCGACGGCGATCTGGATATCTACACGATGGATCGCAACGGAAAGCAGGTTCGACGGTTAACGACTGAACTCGGGTATGACGGCGGACCTTTCTGGTCGTCCGACGGAAATCAAATTGTCTACAGGGCTTACCATCCGCATACCGAAAAAGAAAAGTCCGACTACTTAAGCTTGCTCAAACAAAATCTTATTCGTCCGACCATTTTGGAAATCTGGGTGATGAACGCAGACGGATCACACAAGCGGCAAGTGACGCACAACGGCAAAGCTAACTTTGCACCCTACTTCTTCCCGGACGGTAAGCGAATCATCTTTGCTTCCAACATGGATGATTCCAGAGGTCGGAATTTCGATCTTTACAAAATTAACGTGGATGGCACCGGCCTGGAACGCATCACCTATAACGATACCTTCGATGGGTTTCCAATGTTCTCGGCTGACGGTAAGAGGCTGGTCTTTGCTTCAAACCGCAACGCGAAAGCCCGCGGTGACACGAATGTGTTTATCGCGGACTGGGTGGAGTAACGTGAGACGTCCTGTGCGACGTGGCTACGCAATACAGAACCGCAGGCGGTAGCCGAGGGAGCGAGCACTCAATGAATCGGAAAGATCTATAACTTCCACACAAATCTCGAAGCGACAATGACCCTAACTTGATTCTGAGCATCGACTGGCTACGCCAACGGTTCTGTGTTGTGGCAGCAAGCGGCATTTCTTTTATTCCAAAAGAGGTTCTTATGCATCGCAGACTTTTAAATCTTTCGCTAATCATCATCGCGGCGCTTGGCGTCGCGCTTGCTCAACAGCCAAACAACCCCAGCGTTGAGCGGCTCCGCGCTCACATTAGTTTTCTCGCATCCGACAAATTAGAAGGACGCAGGACTGGAACCATGGGAGCGAATACAGCCGCGGAATACATTGCTCGAGAGTTTGCACGTTACGGACTGCGACGAAGCATCGGCTATGACACACCGGGCATGTCCATCCTGGAAGCCGACTCGCCCAAACGTTATATGCAGGAGTTTCCCTACGTCGCCGGTGTTGAGCTGGGGAAGGCAAACGAGTTGTCATTCAAGGAGAGGTCCGCAACCACCCCGACCACGCTTCGCGTTGGACCGGACTGGATGCCACTCGGATTCTCATCCAATGGCAGAATGGACAGTACCGGCGTGGTATTCGTTGGATACGGCATCACTGATTCGGAACTTAAGTACAACGATTACCCACCCGCAGTGAAAGGTAGAATTGCGGTTGCGATTTCAGGCACTCCCGATGGTAACAACGCTCACGGAGGATTCAGCCGTTATGGGGAAGCGCGCTGGAAGGCAATTGCGGCTCATAACGCGGGTGCCAAAGCACTCTTAATCATTAGTCAGGAAGAGAATCTTCTATCTGATCCTCGTTCGCGGCTGCGCTACGACAATAGCGCGACCGAAGCGGGGCTATCGGTAGCGATTATTTCTCGACTGTCGGCAGCCCGGCTCTTCGGCACTCAGGACAGCCATAAGGTTACAGAACTGGAGACAATGTTTCGCACGATTATCGATGAGCAACTGAAGAAAGAAGTAAACGCCTATGGACTCTCAGGGTTACCGGATCTGACAAAGATCCCCGTAAGCGATTATCCAGTGACATTTTCAACAGATGTTGTTCGGCGGCAAGTCCCGGCTTATAACGTCGTAGGAATCCTGGACGGTTCAGATTCGGAGCTCGCGAAAGAAGCGATTGTAATCGGCGCTCATTACGACCATCTCGGCCGTGGCGGTGAAGGAAGCCTCGCGTCCCGTGAAGGCGATATACATCATGGCGCGGACGATAATGCCTCCGGCGTGGCGGGCATGCTTGAACTGGCTCGCTTGTTCACTTCGGACGGGCAAAGACCACGCAGAACAATCGTGTTCATGGCATACGGCGGTGAAGAAGAAGGATTGCTGGGTTCTAACTATTACGTCAATCATCCCGTCATTCGGCTGGCTAATACGGTTGCAATGATCAATATGGACATGATAGGGCGAATGAAAAACAGCAAGCTGATAATTGGTGGCGTAGGTACGGCGAAGGAATGGCGAGAGATGATCAGCACCGAAAACTACATGCAGTCAATCACGGTGAATCCATCCGCAAAACCAGATGACGTGCGGCCACGGTCATCCGTTCCTATAGTAGTTTCGGCAAACGGCAGCGCCGTTATCTCAGTGGACGCAGCGAAAGCCTTCGATATCGCCTTAAACCAGGACGGCTTTGGTCCCAGCGACCATTCCTCATTTTACGCGAGACAAATTCCTGTCTTGTTCTTTTGGACGGGCACGCATGAGGATTATCACAAACCTTCTGACACGGCCTATAAGATCAATTACGAAGACGAAGCAAGGATATTGAGTTTCGCGTTCCGCCTAATTCGCAATGTCGATCGCAACGATGAACGTCCTTCGTATCTTGTGACAAAAAGTGAATCGACTGGGCGGTCCACAGGATTTCGTGTCTATCTCGGCACCATTCCCAACTATAGTGATTCAAATGATGGACTGTTGCTTGACGGGGTGCGGGATGATTCGCCGGCGGCAAAGGCTGGACTTAAAGCCGGGGACAAGATTGTGAAACTAGCGGGTCGAGATGTAGGAAACGTTTATGACTACACGTATGCGCTCGGGGAGATGAAGGGTGGGCAGGAGTACGAGGTTGAAGTATTACGAGGCGGTCAACGACTCAAACTGAAGATCACGCCGGCCCCAAGGAGATAACAACAGGGGAAAAAGCGGCAGAGGGTAAGGCGGAAGGGGAAAGGGCAAAGCGGAAGGCGGAAAGGCGAATTCTTCTTTTCCTCCCCTTTACCCGTTCCCCTTTGCCCGATCTTTAGGTTTACCAGCGGGGCTCGCGGTCACCACCTCGATCGCTACCACGGTCACGATCACGCCCGCCGCCGCACCCATAACCGCCGCGACCACCGCCGCCTCCATAAGCGCCGCGGCCGCCACGATCCTCTCGGGGCTTCGCTTCGTTGACCGTTAGATTTCTGCCGCCGAAGTCTTTGCCGTTAAATTGCTCGATGGCCGCAGCCGCCTCTTCCGCAGTTGCCATTTCTACAAACGCAAAACCGCGTGAGCGTCCGGTATCGCGATCTTCGATCACGGAAGCTGATTCCACCGTACCCGCTGCGGCGAATGCCTCGCGCAGTTCCTCGCTCGTAGTGCGGAACGAGAGGTTTCCCACATAAAGTTTGGTACCCATTTCTCTTTCCTATTCTTTAGATCGAATGAAGCGCGGGTAAATAAGATCCTGAGGTTTCAGCGGGGAGCTACCTGACCTCTGCAATGAACGCGACGCACCCGATGCTCTTAAACTTCGCGAGCAGCTTCTAACAAGTTGACAACTGCCTCACTCTCTCCTCAGCCGAACGCGGGTCGCTTCACGATCACTGACAGGCGCAGTCACCACTGATGCGCGAGAGCAGGAATTATGGACGGCGCAAGTATGCCCCAAGCGCGGTTTAGAGTTCAAGTTCTGAGGCATGGCCGCGGCCACTTGTCAGTAGTCCCTTGTTGTTTACGGACCATCCGCATAAAACTCATTAGTGAATCTAGTAGGACTCAAGAATTCGCTAACTACTGGCCACCGACGACTGACGACTGGCCGTCGTCAATTGCTTGTAAGGCCCGCCTTGGATATATTGCTCCCCACCCAATTCCATTAATTCGCGAAAGGTCTGGGTTGCAATATGTCCAAATCTGTTCCCATCACTGTCGCCCATGGCGACGGCATCGGACCGGAAATCATGTCGGCGACCCTCTATATTCTCAAAGAAGCGGGAGCCCAACTCGATATTGAAACCATAGATATAGGTGAGAAAGTTTATCTGGCAGGCAACAGTTCCGGGATAGAAAACAGCTCCTGGGATTCGCTCCGGCGAACAAAGGTTTTTTTAAAAGCGCCGATCACAACTCCACAGGGCGGGGGCTACAAAAGTCTCAATGTCACGGTCCGTAAGACTTTGGGTCTTTATGCGAACGTTCGCCCGTGCGTCTCCTATCATCCCTTCGTTGAAACCAAACATCCTGTTATGGATGTAGTAATCGTCCGCGAGAATGAAGAGGATCTGTATGCCGGTATAGAGCACCGTCAGACCGAACAGGTTTTCCAATGTCTCAAATTAATCTCACGACCGGGTTCCGAGAAGATCGTACGCTACGCATTCGAATATGCTCGCAAAAACAATCGCAAGAAAGTCACCTGCTTCACTAAAGACAATATCATGAAGCTTACTGACGGTCTCTTCCACAAAGTCTTCGATGAGATCGCCACCGAGTATCCCGACATCGTAAACGAACACTGGATCGTGGACATTGGCGCCGCCAAATTGGCCGACACACCCGAGGCGTTCGATGTAATCGTGATGCCGAATCTCTACGGCGACGTGCTGTCGGATGTCGCTGCACAGATTGCCGGCTCAGTGGGACTCGCAGGTTCGGCAAATATAGGTGAACACGTCGCGATGTTTGAAGCGATACATGGATCGGCCCCGCGGCGCGCCGGTCAAAATCTGGCGAACCCGTCAGGATTACTTCTGGGCGCTGTAATGATGTTGGTCCACATCGGCGAAACAGCCGTTGCTGAACGCGTACACAATGCCTGGCTGCGCACGCTGGAGGACGGTATTCACACTTACGATATCTATGAGGAAGGAAAGAGTAAACAGAAGGTCGGCACGAAAGAATTTTCAGAGGCGGTAGCTAAAAGGTTGGGCCAGGTGCCCGAAACTTTGAAAGCAGCTAAATATAAACCGATCGAAGAAACGGCGAGGACCGCAAAGCAGGCGGCGAAGATACGGCAGCGTGCAAAAAAAGATCTCGTTGGTGTTGACGTGTTTTTGGATTGGACAAAAGGCACTGCGAATGATCTCGGCGAATCGCTGGCGCGGCTGAGTGGCGACGGCACTAAACTAGCGATGATGAGCAACCGTGGCGTCAAGGTTTGGCCGGGTGGTCATACGGAAACTTTTTGTTCAGATCATTGGCGATGTCGTTTTGTATCCGCTTCTGATGGGGGTGCGGTCACGCACGAGCAGGTCATTGCTTTGCTGAAGCGTGTGGCCGATGCCGGCTTTGATTTCATCAAAATAGAGAACCTTTACAACTTTGACGGTGAGCGAGGATATTCACTAGATCAGGGCGCATAAAGCATTCAATTTCAGTAATCATACAAAGGAGTAATTAAATGAACGAACAAGAAGCACAAGGTCGAGCGCGCGAAGATCAAAACGAAGTTACCGCCATGGAAACTGAAGATAAAGGACCAACGGCAAAGCTTCGCGACCTGGAGAACTCGAAGGCAGGAACTTTAGTTCCAGGCCCGGAGGTGCCGGGAGCCCAGAATCCAGAAAGCGAAGAGATCAAGCGGGAGATCAATCCAAACACAGAGTGAAGTAGTCAGATGAGCGAACGTACACGGGAAGGCGAAATTACGAAAATGAGTCCAGAAACTACATCGAGTCCGCTGGTCGGAGTCATCATGGGCAGCAAGTCTGACTGGGACACCATGCGTCATGCCGATGAGACACTCACCGAATTTGGCGTGCCGCATGAATGCCGGGTGATTTCAGCCCACCGGTCGCCTCAACTTGCCGCAGAGTTTGCCTCAGGCGCAAGCCGTGTGGGAATTGAAATTATTATTGCGGCTGCCGGTGGTGCGGCGCACCTCGCAGGCGTGCTCGCAGCTCATACCACCCTCCCTGTGCTCGGAGTCCCGATGAAGAGCGAAGCTCTCAACGGCATTGACTCGCTCCTTGCAACTGTTCAGATGCCCGCAGGAATTCCTGTGGGCACTCTGGCAATCGGAAAGCCAGGAGCAATCAATGCGGCTCTCTTCGCGATAGCCATTCTCGCCAACAGCAGGCCGCAGTTTCGCGCCAAGCTGGAAGACTTTCGTCAGCGGCAGGAACAGAAAATTCGTGCCACTGAACTTCCCTGATCGCTACAACCGGAAGTTGTTCTTGAAATATCAATCCCTTTAGCGCAAAATGCCGTCACTGAATCGCCAGCTCCTAAGAAGTCCCTAATTCTCTGGGACTTCGTTTGTTTTCACTATTCCCCGTCTTGATTTGTTGTGCACCCTGAACATGATCGGCGAAACAGTCTCTCACTATCGGATTATTGAACAACTCGGAGAGGGTGGTATGGGAGTCGTTTACCTCGCCGAAGACACCACGCTGGGCCGTCGCGTGGCGATGAAGTTTCTGTCCTCTACTACCC
>JBHENH010000019.1:19071-33618 GCA_046262135.1 Pyrinomonadaceae bacterium | reverse complement strand
GACAACGCCAGCGAAGGCGGAGTCTACCTTAGGAGAAGAGCAGGGGTTCTGGTCCGCCATTAGAGAGTCGCTGCGAGGGAGTCACCGCGACTATACGTCTGGACCAGTGGGCCGGTCGGTTATTTTGCTGGCCATCCCGATGGTCCTCGAGATGTGCATGGAAAGTGTTTTTGCGGTCGTCGACATCAAGTGGGTTTCTTACCTGGGTCCTGACGCCATGGCTACCGTGGGCCTCACGGAATCGTTGTTGACTCTGCTTTATGCAATTGCCATCGGTCTTAGTATTGGGGCTACCGCAACTGTCGCGCGGAGAATTGGAGAACAAAATCCGGACGGAGCCGCGAGGGCCGCGGTACAGGCGATCGCATTGGGCCTGTTTGTCTCAACCGTACTTGGATTAATAGGTGCCGCCTTCGCGCCGAAATTGCTTGCGCTGATGGGCGCCTCGCCGTCTGTAATAGCGCAGGGATCAGGGTTCACCCGAGTCATGTTGGCCGGCAACGCTACTATCATGATGCTGTTCATGATCAATGCGATTTTCCGGGGAGCCGGAGATGCCGCAATCGCCATGCGGGTGTTATGGCTGGCAAACGCGATCAATATCGTACTTGGCCCATGTTTCATATTCGGGCTTGGCCCATTCCCGAAACTCGGTATCGTCGGAGCGGCGGTCGCCACAAATATTGGCCGCGGCACGGGAGCGCTGTACGCATTCAGCCGGTTAGTCCGTTCGGGCGGACGATTTGATATCCAGCGCCATCATTTCCGGCTGGAGCCTGCAATTATGGCTCGGCTCGTGAAACTTTCTGCGACCGGAACGTTCCAGGTTTTCATAGGCATGGCAAGTTGGATAGGCCTGGTGCGCACTATGTCCAGTTTTGGTACCGACGTGGTTGCCGGTTACATCGTGGGAATCCGCGTCATTCTTTTCGCGTTGCTACCGTCGTGGGGTATGTCCAATGCTGCGGCGACCATGGTGGGCCAGGCGCTCGGGGCCAAAAAACCGGAACGCGCCGAGCAGGCTGTTTGGAAAGCTGGCATTTACAACATGATCTTTCTCGGCTGCGTAGGCCTAATCTTTGTTCTTTTCGCCAGACACATCATTCGGTTGTTCACCACCGATCCGAACGTAGTGCCCTACGGAGTGGATTGTCTGCGCATCGTGGCCTACGGATTTCTCTTCTATGCCTGGGGAATGGTGATCACGCAGTCGTTCAATGGCGCGGGGGACACATGGACACCGACAATAATCAACCTGTTCGTGTTCTGGTTGTGGGAACTTCCGCTCGCCTACGTGCTCGCAATAGTGTTTGGGATTGGCCCACGCGGCGTGTTCCTGGCAATTACCATCGCATTTTCAACGCTGGCTATCGTGAGCGCGCTGGTCTTTCGCAGAGGGAAATGGAAAACACGTGTGGTCTGAAGCTGCAGGCCTCGACGATGCGCCTTCCTTCAAATAAAACACGACCGATTTTTGTTTTAGCGTGCCCGGCAATCGGTCTCAAGTGCTAGACTGATTGATCGTTTATGAAGCCGACGATCATGAAATTTGGCGGCACGTCTCTTGAAGGCGCCACCGCTTTCCAGAATGCCGCTCGACTCGTAACGGAACGACAGGGTCTCCGGCCGGTGGTGGTTGTGTCGGCCATGGCCCGCTTCACCGATGCGTTACTGGAAGCGGTAAAGCATGCGGCAACTGGTCAGGCACAGAGCGGTGTTGACGCCCTCGAGAAACATTTCGACCGGCACGAAAGGGTAATCGACGCTCTTTTGCAGAATGAAGCCGTAAAAATGCGCGAACGGCTTGAGCGAAGTCGCATTGAGATTCTTGAACTACTGAAGTCAACGCCGGATAAGGTTGCTCAGGATCCAAAACTCCGTAAAGTTATTGCAGACGATGTCGCCTCATACGGTGAAAGACTTTCGGCAGCGATGCTGGCAGCGGTATTGTTGGAAAACAAAGTATCCGCCTGCAGTGTCGACGCTCGACACCTCATCATTACTAACGACGATCACGGTTGTGCCACACCCTTGATGGATCAGACTTTCAGATGCTGTAAGGAACAGCTGATACCGTTGATCGATTCAGCGTGCGTTCCGGTGCTCGGAGGTTTTATCGGATCCACACTAACCGGTGAAACTACAACGCTGGGACGCGGCGGATCGGATTACACGGCCGCGATCATCGGTGTCGCCTTAGAATGTAATGAGGTTCAAATCTGGACTGACGTCCCCGGCGTTCTAACTGCGGATCCGCGCCTCGCGCCAAAAGCTCGCACCGTGCCTCAACTCTCGTTCGAAGAAGCTGCGGAACTGGCCTACTTCGGCGCCAAGGTACTACACCCAAAGACGCTGCAACCTGCGATTGAAAAAAACATTCCAGTGCGCATTTGCAATTCACGCGCACAGGAGAGCGGAAGCACGCTCGTGGGCGCCGGGACCGAAAAGTCAGTACAAACGGTTAAAGCTATCGCACATAAAACGGGCGTCACTACGGTTCAGGTAACCTCGGCACGGATGCTTGGAGCATATGGATTTTTGCGAGCGATATTTGAAATTTTTGATCGTTATCGTACTGTGGTAGACGTCGTCACAACTTCAGAGGTAAGCGTCTCCTTATCGCTTGACGACATTACAGCGTTGCCCGAAATTGTTAACGAGTTGGAAAAACTCGGCTCTGTAAGGGTGGAGGAAAAAAAGGCGATCCTCTGCATAGTGGGAGAAGGATTGCGCAGTACGCCAGGCATCGCCGCGCGTGTGTTCTCCACGATCTGTGGCATCAACGTTTCACTAATTTCGCAAGGCGCGTCGAGGATTAATCTCACGTTTGCGGTTGAGGAAGGACGCGCACGTGAAGCGGTAACGTTGCTTCACAGGGAATTCTTTGAAAACTCGAACGAGGAGCGCGCTATCGCGGAACAGCTGGCTGCAGAAGAAGACCGCGAGCGCGTAGTCGGGTAACGCAAACTGTTAGTTTTCGTCAACGAATCCGACGTACCACGGTGCGCAAACCCAGTGCGTACAATTCCGTCGACGTCGAATACTCTGCGACGACGCAAACTAACAGTTTGCGTTACGGGTAGCCGACGTAGAACGATGCGCAGATCATGCAGGGTGCAATTCCGTCAACGACGCAAACTAACAGTTTGCCTTACAACTACGCTTAACAGATGAATCTTTTTGAGCTCACACGCAACTTAATCGACATCCCGTCGGTGACTGGTAACGAAAAGGCGATAGGAGAATTTCTCGCGGCGCATCTGGGAAGCTTAGGCTACACGGTTCAGATGCAGGAAGTAGAACGCGACCGCTTTAACGTCATTGCCGTTACAGAAGAGCGTCCTCGGGTAGTGTTCTCTACACACATGGACACAGTGCCGCCTGAAATTTTTTCCAGCGAGGACGAAGCGCGAATTTACGGTCGGGGTTCATGTGACGCGAAGGGGATTATAGCGGCACAGATTATGGCAGCCGAAGAACTGCGCGCAGGCGGCGCGAAAGAAATAGGACTGTTATTCACCGTTGATGAAGAGATGGGAAGCCGGGGCGCGCAATTCGCCAACTTGAATAAGCCGGAGCATCCTTCGCAGTTTCTTATCAATGGTGAACCAACGGACAATAACCTCGCCACTGCAACGAAAGGATCGTTACGATTAACAATAAAAACCTTTGGACGCTCATCCCATTCTGCTTATCCCGAATATGGGGAATCGGCGATCGAAAAGTTGTTGGACGTTCTTGCTGATATTCGCAAATGTGCGTGGCCCACACATTCGTCTCTGGGCCAGACCACGTGTAACATCGGTGTCGTTCACGGGGGCACGAGACCAAATGTCATACCCTCGGAGGCGTCTGCGGAGTTGCAACTGCGACTCGTCGGTAAAGCACGCCCCGTAAAATTAATACTAGAAGCTGCGGTGAACGGCCGCGCGGAGATTCAATACTCTTCCGAGCATGAGCCCATTCACTTGATGCCGGTTGCCGGCTTTGCGCGCTCTGTGGTGCGTTTCACGACCGACATCCCTTATCTGACCAACTGGGGCACTCCATTGCTGCTTGGTCCGGGCTCAATTCTAAACGCCCACACGGAACACGAGTTTATAGAGAAGCGTGAACTGTCTGAGGCCGTAGATCTTTACGTTAGGCTCGCGCGCACGCTGTTTGCTAGAGAAGACAAGCACCGGCTCAGCGAAACGGCCGAAGGAGCCGTGCAATGAGACTGGCGCTGATTGGTCACGGCTCGATGGGCAGCCTGGTGGACCATCTGGTAACCAGCCAGGGTCGCCAAAGGAATGAGGAGATTGGCATTGTCCTGAAATCAAAGGACGATTCAAAAAGCATAGATGAGCTTGCATTTGAATTACGCGATCACGATGCGGCGATAGATTTTTCCGTTAGCTCGGCAGTGTTAAGAAACGTACTTGCATGTGCAGTTGCGGGGGTGCCACTAGTCGAAGGCACAACGGGCTGGAAAGATCAGGAGGCGGAGGCGCGAAAAATTGTAAATCAACACGACGCGACCCTTGTTTACGGAGCTAATTTTTCCATCGGCGTAAATATTTTCTATCGCATTGTGTCGCAAGCTGCGAAGTTGTTAGCAGCATTTGAAGCTTACCAGGCCTTTATCGAGGAGGAACACCATTCGCGAAAGAAGGACGCTCCGTCTGGTACGGCACTAAAATTGAAAGAAGTGATGAGCGAACATCTTGCTAGTGAAGTTCCTATCGCGTCGATGCGGGCGGGTCATATACCCGGAACACATCGCGTCGGCTTCGACTCCGCGCCCGATCAAATCCTTCTGACCCATATGGCGCGCTCGCGCGAAGGGTTTGCATCTGGAGCGCTGATGGCAGCTCGATGGATTGTTGGCCGTAAGGGGATCTACGAGTTTTCAGAGGTTATTGATGAGGTTTTGCGGAGTAATGATCAGTGAGCTGGTTCCTTGAGAGGAAGGGAAAATTTTCCATATCAAATTTTTCATTTGTCAGTTTTCATCGACATCATAAAGTGCCAGCTATGCTTACCTTCGGCATGTGAGTCGCGACCGGCTATATGGAAAATGACAAATGAAAAATGTGATGTGGAAAATCTGACTGGCTTGGTTCTTACGGTAGGAGAATTGTAATGACAACAAACATTGACTGGATGCGCGGCTGCGCAACTGCCCTGGTGACGCCCTTCAAATCCGACGGCGCAATCGATGAAGAGAGTTTGACGCGGCTGATCGAATACCAGTTGAACGGCGGCGTGAAGCTTCTGGTCCCCTGCGGAACTACGGGCGAGAGTGCAACGATGACCGAGCAGGAAGACCAACGGGTGATCAAGCGAACCGTTGAACTAGCCAGTGGGCGCGCGCGCGTGATCGCCGGAACCGGCAGCAATTCGACCGCCGCTACCATTCAAAATTCAAAAATCGCGCGCTCCCTGGGTGCGGATGCCGTCCTGGTTGTAGCCCCGTTCTATAACAAGCCGACGCAACACGGTTTGTACGCTCATTTCCGAACGATTGCGGAAGCCGTCGACGGTCCTATCGTCATTTACAACGTCCCGGGGCGCACGTCATGCAACATCTCAGCAGAAACCACTCTTCGCCTCGCACGCGACTGCGAGAACATCGTCGCTGTTAAAGAAGCTTCCGGGAATATGAGTCAGATCATGGAAATACTGCGCAATCGGCCTGCAGGTTTCCGAGTTCTTTCCGGAGACGATTCATTGACGTTCCCCATGATCGCTCTCGGCGGCGATGGCCTTATTTCCGTCGCGTCTAATGAAGCGCCGGAATTAATGGCGCGCATGGTCGATCTGGCCCTTCAGGGAAACTGGTCGGAATCTCTCAAACTTCACTACCGGCTCCTGCCGTTAATGGAAATAAACTTCATCGAGTCGAGTCCCGGTCCGGTTAAAGCCGGTCTGGCGATGATGAATTTGATTGAAGAAAACTTTCGTCTTCCCCTGGTTCCGGTTCAGGAAAAAAGTCGGGAACTTTTGCGCGGCGTGCTCGCTGAACTCGGTCTGTTGAAAGAAGCCCATGCCATTACGTGAACAGATCGAAAACCTCGCCGCGAAAAGCGGGAATGAATTTACTGCTGAAGATCGATCCTTATTTGACCAGTTCAAAACGGCCCTGAATAAAGGTGAGATTCGCGCGGCCGAACGTTCAACCGATACCGCATGGCAGGTCAATTCGTGGGTGAAGCAGGGGATTCTGCTGGGCTTTCGTATGGGCCAGTTAGTCGATATGTCTGCGTCGGCTAATCTGCCTTTCTTCGACAAAGATACTTACCCTCTGCGGCCCACCACCGTCCAGGACAACGTTCGCATCGTTCCCGGCGGTTCGAGTATTCGTGATGGCGCGTACGTGGCGCCGGGAGTTGTATGCATGCCGCCGATGTACGTTAACGTGGGCGCGTATGTGGACGAAGGAACCATGATTGACAGTCATGCGCTGGTAGGATCGTGCGCGCAGATTGGTAAGCGAGTGCACCTATCAGCAGCTGCGCAGATTGGCGGTGTGTTGGAGCCGGTTGGCGCTGTACCGGTAATCATTGAAGACGACGTTTTGGTTGGTGGCGGCTGCGGCGTTTATGAAGGTACGATTGTCCATGAGCGCGCAGTTCTTGCCGCGGGAACAATATTGACGGGCTCGACTCCGGTTTACGACCTCGCGCGCGAGAAGATTTATCAACGGACACCTGATGCGCCACTGGAGATTCCGGCCGGCGCCGTTGTCGTCCCTGGCTCACGCACTGTTCGCGGCGAATGCGGAATGGCATGGGGACTTTCGCTTTACGCGCCGGTAATCGTGAAGTACCGCGACGAGAAAACAGATCGTGCGGTGCAACTGGAAGACTATCTGCGGTAGGCAGACGCGCGATTGGGTTCGCGGCTTTGCGGTTTGATGTGCGGTGGGACCGGATTCCTACTAGCTTGCTAATACTTTGAGTGAATTTCAGCCACCGAAACGCTTACACGGAATCGAAAAGAGCCTGATCCGTCAGATTTCGGATCGGGCAAAGCCTGGAAGCATTGCACTTGGCCTTGGTGAGCCTGACTTGCCAACACCCGATGTGATAAGGCGCGCGGCGGTGTCTGTGATAACCGACGCCCAGAACGGCTACACCTTGCAGGCTGGTCTGCCAGCCTTGCGTGAACGAGTTGCCGGCGATTATCCGCATATGGGTTTGTCACCGGATGATGTCGTAATTACGGCCGGGTCGCAGGAGGCGCTTTACTTGGCGCTGATGACCTTGGTAGAGAGGGGCGACGAGGTATTGATTCCCAACCCGGGATTCGTTGCCTATCCGACAATTACGAAAATGGCGGGAGGACGTCCGGTATTCTATCGCCTGCCTGCGAGAAAAGATTTTGGCTTCGATATTGAAAGCCTTAAGGCCCAAATCACCTCCAACACAAAAGTTGTTTTTTGCACGAGCCCGTCGAATCCGACCGGGCGCGCATTCGCGACCGAGGAGCTACAGGAAATCGCGCGCGTTGTTGAAGAGGTCTCGCCTGATGCGTTCATCATAAGTGATGAAATTTATCGCGAGCTTTACTATGCGCCGGAGCGTCCGGCATCAATCTCCGAATATTATCCAAAGACAATCGTTATCAGCGGGCTTTCAAAATCGATGAGTATGACCGGATGGCGGCTGGGTTGGATATGTGGTGACCGCGAGGTCATTAGAAGCGCGCTGGTCCTTCATGGTTATGTAACGACGTGCGCGTCGTCTATCTCGCAAAAAGCGGCCCTGGCCGCGTGGACGACAGAAGCTAAGGAAGCAGTTAGTCAACACCGGCGCATCTTTCGCGAAAGGCGAGACTACCTCGTCGCAAGAATAGAGAGCGAAATCGGATTGCGCTGTATCGTTCCGGATGGCGCTTTCTATACTATGGTGGACATCAGTTCCTACGGGTCTTCCATGGAAGTGGCGGAGGCGATGTTGGAAGAAGATGTTGTAACGGTGCCGGGCAGTGCGTTTGGTAGTGAGGGCGAAGGATTTTTGCGGGTTTCGTTTTGCGCTGATTTACCTGTGCTTGCCGACGGCGTCGCCAGGATGAAGGCGGCGCTCAAGAAGTTGGGTAGAGGGAATGGCTAAGCGGAGGTGCCAATTGCAACTCGAGAAACCTCATGGTCGGAAAGCCACGTTACAGCCTTTCGCGTCGCGACTAAATCAGAGGGCACAGCCGAAGTAATCAGGCCGTAAATGATCGGACCGTGAAAGCTGAAAGTAATCACGTGGCAGAGCCGTAAA
Organism: Pyrinomonadaceae bacterium; assembly: GCA_046262135.1. GTDB lineage: Bacteria > Acidobacteriota > Blastocatellia > Pyrinomonadales > Pyrinomonadaceae > PSRF01. Next base: position 25,366 of record JBHENH010000019.1, on the reverse strand, counting down.
TAGATGACTAAGAAAATTCCAGTCGGAATACTTGGCGCGACCGGGATGGTGGGGCAGCGCTTCATCCAGTTGCTTGAAGACCATCCGCAGTTTGAAATCACTGCACTCGCTGCGTCCGATCGGTCGCACGGCAAGACTTTTCACGACGCTTGTACGTGGCGTCTTGCCGGCGAGATGCCCTCATTCGTGAAGTCTATGATAGTCGGCGCGCCCCACCCGGCGCTCGATTGCCAGCTAATCTTTTCCAGCTTGCCTGGCGACATCGCTCGCGAGTCGGAAGGCAGTTTTGCCGCGGCGGGTTACCCGGTAATAAGCAATTCATCTGCTTACCGGATGGATGCGGATGTGCCCCTGCTAATTCCGGAAGTGAATCATGATCACCTCGCTCTACTCGACACTCAACGAAAGCGCCGGAACGGACAAAAGGGCTTTATCGTAACGAACCCAAACTGCTCCACTATTATGCTGGCGTTGGCTCTTGCCCCGCTCGATTCGAGATTTGGTGTGAAAAACGTAATCGCTACGACTATGCAAGCGTTGTCGGGAGCCGGTTATCCCGGTGTTGCGTCGCTCGCTATCAGCGATAACGTGCTTCCTTTCATCCAGGGTGAAGAAGAGAAGATAGAACAGGAAACGCTCAAGATACTCGGTCGAATAAACGGCGATTCTATTCAGGATGCTGCCATGAACGTCAGTGCCCAATGTAATCGGGTCAACGTCTCAGATGGCCACATGGCCACCGTACACGTCAAACTCGATCGCCGCGCCGGGATTGAAGAAATAAAAGATGCGCTCAGTTCTTTTAGTTCGTTGCCACAGGAGCTGCGTCTTCAGTCGGCCCCGATTAGGCCGATCATTGTGCGCGAAGAATTGGATCGCCCACAGCCGCGTTTGGATCGCGATGCGGGTAAGGGAATGAGTGTTACGGTTGGACGTATATTACCCGACAGCGTTTTTGATTATCGTTTCGTGACCTTAAGCCACAACACGATAAGAGGCGCTGCCGGAGCAGCCATTCTCAATGCCGAGCTGTTAATTGCAACCGGAAAATTGGATTTATGAAACGTGCGTTTTTTTTATCGTGCTCCTCGGATTTGGCTGCCTCGCCTTGGCCCAGAAAGCTGACCAAACTTCGGCGTTGGAAAGCCTTGCCCTAAAAGTCCTCGGTTGGTATGGCTCCGGCTGTGCCGCCGGATGTGCGGCGGTGGCTGGACCTAACGTAGCCTAGGACTTTTGAGGCAAAGCTGCGTTGAATCGTTAGTTAGGAATTAAGAGGAATTGAATAGAAGGTTCTATTGCGTTTTAGCTTGGCCTCAAAAGTCGTCAATTTCTTGGTTCATGCAGTCGCGAGTTTCAACTGGAAAATAGTTGGGCATCGGTCGTGGCCCTAATCAACACCACATGCGCACAACCCATTCTCTGAAGTCGTTCACGCGTTTCGTCACACAGAAAGAGAGGAACTCAATGCGAACCTTGAAAATAGCAGGATTGCTCTTCAGTCTTAGCCTAATTTCTGCGGATGTTTTAGCCATCCCACAGGGCGGCCAGTCGTCTCTGTACCGGGTACAGAAATTATACATTGAGAATATGGGGACGCAGCCAGAGGCTGTTCGGTTCGGGATGCTTCTGGAAGATAAGCTCTTAGAAAAGGGCTTCACGGTTGTTGATAAACCGGAAAATGCGGATGCAATTCTCAGCGGGGCGGTTTCCGTAACACCCGTTGGGATATATCGCGGCATAAATGATTTTGGCGTTACCGTTCAACTCAAATCCCAAACGGGCGAGCGGTTGTGGAGCGGCAACTTCGCGGGACGCATCATTATTCTCAATCCCGTTGCGTCGATAAAATTTAGGGATGTTATTGAGTATCGGGCCACGGAACTAGCCAGGAAATTGCGAAACGACCGGGAAAAATCCGCAAAAGCGGCCGGCGTTAAGATTGGCGGCTAGTAGTGCGATAGCCTCTTTCAGAAAGGTCTCAAACGAATTCAACTGCTGGAAAGCGACGCGGCATGTTTTGAAGGGGGAACGCAGTTACCGTCAAAGACATCATGAAGCGGCGTCAGGTTATGACCTTTTAACCTACAGGAAAATTCAAGAGGCTGAGTCCTCCCCAATATATTGACGTGCACTTCGAGCTTCCGCCTTCCGCGCTGATCTCTACCACCTCACCGGTAAAGTTCTCGAACGGACCTGTCTCCTGGTTCCGCACTGTCTGACGTATTGAGAACTTACTTCGTCTCCTTACCTCTTTCCTTTCTCTCTTCGCTCTTCGCCACCGTCGTTTCGATTTGATTGACCAGTGATTCAGGTCTCGTAGCCTGGGCAAGCACTTCGATGTGAGGGTCCTGAGAAATATCGGCCTCGAGTTTCAAAGCAATTGCGTGCAGGAGCGATAGCATTTTCGTGTTTTCCTGCTCTGACAGTAGATTGATCTGAAGGTCAAGGTGGTTGCGCTTTTGGTTGACGCGGGCGTCATGATTCTGACTTATGAGGATGAATGTTGAGAGAAAAATCGCTTCCAGCGAGACCACCAGAGTTAGAAAGGTGAACGGAAAAGGATCGATGTGCCTGACGCCAGGCACACTATTAAATACGATCCAACCTCCGAACCACGCTACGTGAACCCACACAAACGTCATACTGCCGCAGAAGCCGGCAATTACTTCGGCGATCCGATCCGTTGGAGTGCGGTGTTCTCGTGCAGCTTGTTCAAGTTTTAGGACCGTTTCAACATTGCGTTTCGTCAACTCCTCAACACTAATGGGCTTCGGTTTTCCATCGTTGTCCGCGTTTTGGGTCTTGGATTTGTTGGCCATTTTTAGGAATTCAGGCAGAAATTATGGAGAGAAGGGAGTTCGCAAGGTACAGCTAAGAAACATGTGCCGGGCGATATATTAGGAGAGTGGTTCAATACCGAGCCAGAAAAAATAAGCTCGAGCAGGACTAGTAAACCACAGAGAAAGCGGCAGAACAAAGTCTATCGAGTGCTGCGGACTTTACGGTGATGCGTGCGTACACTTTGGCGGGACAGAAACGATCGAGATTCGCTTCCGTATTTTGTTTGAAAGTAGACAGGGACGACGGCTCAGTCAGCCTCTTACCCGCGCGGCGGTATTTCGTGCCATGCGCAGGTGCATTTTCAGCGTCGGTAACGTTTTTCTGGCGAAAGCCTTCACGTCCCGATCCGCGCCTGAACTAGCTTCGGATTCGAATTCGCTCACGTCCTTTTCATGATCGCTCACCATCATATCCATATAGGCACGATCAAACTCGGAGCCGCTCAAGGCAGAAAGTCGACTAATTGCTTCTGTTCCTTCAGCATCCATATCCCCCGGCAAGGTAATGCCCTTCCTTGCGGCCAGGTGTTTTAGTTGATTACCGGCACGAGTATGGTCGGTCACCATGCGCCGGCCAAACTGTTTGACTAAGGCGCTGCGGCCTCGTCTCAGCGCTAATCGGCCGAGCTCTACTTCCAACTTTCCGCCGTTGGCCGCCTTCATGACAAATTCTTCGTCCGCTGGTACGGCAGCCAATACCTGAGGGTTACTTGCGGGCGACACGCTAAACAAGAACGCGGCAAGGATCGCGACCAGGGTCGACGTTACTTTGCTATTCATAGTTTTCTCCTACTCTTTCGATTCGGTCAGACTTTTCTGTGTAGCGTACAACAGTTCATAAATTGCACATACTCCGGCTGATGGTAATGAATGAGCGCAATGGTTTTCGGCACGCTTTTACTACTGATGGACGCAGGAATATGATCGGTGGCGAACACACAATAAATTTTCAACACACTTGCTTTAATTTCGACATGACCCAGACTGTGCTTTTCTAACTGTACTTATCGATCGTAGAGTTAGAGTTTCCCATGGGCAGGAAGAAACATCAGCTCACCATTAACGGTCACCGCATTGAAATCTCAAACGTGGATAAGGTGTTATATCCAGGCGGTAGGTTCACTAAGGGCGATGTGATTGATTACTACCTTCGCATTGCTCCTTTTCTGTTGCCCCACCTAAAGAATCGGCCCGTCACCTTGAAGAGGTTTCCGAACGGAGTTTTTGGGGAATTCTTTTATGAGAAGAATGCGCCGGCTTTCACACCCGCGTGGATTAAGACTTTTCCGGTTCCACGCAAGCAGACTTCTGGCGACGACATCCGTTACATCCTCATCAATAACCTTGCAACCCTTGTGTGGCTGGCGAATCTCGCCAATTTGGAGATTCACCCGTTCTTACATAGCGTCCCCAGAATCGATCGGCCGACGTCAATGGTTTTCGATTGTGATCCCGGCAAGGGCGCTGACGTATTAACCTGTGCTCGAGTAGCACTGATGTTACGGGACGTATTGAAGGACCTGCATTTGGATTCTTTCGTAAAAGTGTCCGGCTCTAAAGGCTTACAAGTTTATGTGCCGCTCAACAGCGCAGTGACCTACGAAATGACGCAGCCATTGGCGCGGGCCCTGGCAGAGTTATTAGCAGAGCGTGAACCGAAACTTATTGTTTCTGAGATGCCTAAAGTGTTTCGTGCAAGGAAGGTCTTCATCGACTGGAGTCAGAACGCCGTCTTCAAAACGACGGTCGGTGTCTATTCGTTGCGCGCGAAGACACATCGCCCATACGTGTCAGTTCCCCTGGAGTGGCAGGAGTTGGAACTTGCTCTAAAAAACAATGATGCCGAGCAACTCTACTTCGATCCCGAAGCAGCACTCGGCCGCATGGAACAGAGCGGCGACATCTTCAAGCCGGTTCTTTCCCGGGTACAGAAATTTCCCAGCCAGATCTCGCGTCATTTGACTAAGGAGTCTCCAACAACCAATGCCAGCAGCAAGGCGCTCGAAACTTATCAACGCAAGAGAAATTTTGCGAAGACAGCAGAACCAAAAGCAGCTGCCGTCCGGCGCAGCCGGCAGGGAAGTAGCCGGCGGTTCGTCATCCAAAAACACGCAGCCAGTCATCTGCACTATGACTTCAGGCTCGAGATGCATGACGTGTTGAAGTCCTGGGCCGTTCCCAAAGGCGCACCTTTCAAAAAAGACGAGAAGCGCCTCGCGATGCCCACTGAGGACCATCCTATCGAGTATTTAGATTTCGAAGGGATCATTCCGAAAGGACAATATGGTGGTGGCACAGTTATGGTCTGGGATATAGGAACTTACGAATTACTTGAAGGCAATTATTACAAAGGATTTCTGCGCGTGTACCTCGCGGGATCTAAACTGAAAGGCGAATGGACTCTGTTGCGCACGCGCGATACCACTGACAAAGGGCGAGACGACAAGGAGCGCGACAAATGGCAACTGGTGAAAACGGACAAAAGCACGCGGGCGCTCTCCAAAAAACGCAACGACCTTTCGGTGCTGTCCGGTCGGACGATGGAAGAAATCAAAGACGCGGCGGATGCGCGGTGGCAGAGCAACCGTGCTAGTTAGGCTGTCCAGCGATAACGCAGCCCCGCGGCTTTTGCGCCGTCGCATTGCGAAAAGGCTCCGCCTGTCGGCGCGCCATATTATTTCTTCCTGAGTCAATGCCTCATCAATTGGAGGCGTAGCCTCCCAAATCCTTAAAAGCTGCTACTGTAACGCGCAGCCTTACCGCACTGCGGGTGGCAAAGCCACTGGATCTCGGTTCCGCCATCTCACTCCGTTAACTTTTCGCTAACTCTTTCTGTAGGCCAGAGTGCGATGTTTCGCGAAACGCCAATTAAGGCCAGCAGAAATATCCGGCCGAAGCGACATTCACATGGCAGCTTTTCGGTTCCGCTCAATCGCGACCGGGATCGTTTCACGACTCTTCTTCTGCGCGATCAAAAACTCTCTACCGATGAGCCGATAGACATCGGCTAGATGCTCTTCGGTGGTGAGCACGTTTCCCACTGCTATGCGCATCGCTATCTTGTTTCCCAGCTTCGTGTGAGTTATGTACGCGGCGCCGGTGGCATTCACGGCTTGAACAATTGAACGGTTGAGTTCATTGCAGTGGTCCAGTGAGGATTGTGGATCCACCTGGTCCCCGACATTTTCCGTCTCGCTGGGGATGGCGCGAAAACAAACTACGCCCATCGTCACCGGCGCGAGCAGCTCAAACGCCGGATCCCCGTCGATCCACCCGGCGAAAAGTTTTGCCAACCTGATGTGTTCGCGGATACGCGCGATTAGCCCTGTTTGCCCGAAAGCGCTGAAAACCATCCAGGCTTTGAGGGCACGAAATCGCCGGCCAAGCTGGATGCCATAATCCATGCCGTTCTTCACAGTCTCCTGATCACTTGTCCTCAGATATTCGGGCACTAG
>JBHENH010000019.1:0-19061 GCA_046262135.1 Pyrinomonadaceae bacterium | reverse complement strand
GAATTCCATAGTCCATGTAATTGATCTCTCCCTGCTCGGCATCGCCGCGCAAGTATTCAGGGACGAGCGAAAACACCGCGCGGAGCAGCTCCGGACGAGTGATGTAGAGCGTGCTGAAGTCGAGCGGCACAAAGAGCCACTTATGCGGATTTACCACTACAGAGTCTGCTGCTTCAACTCCCTCCATTAAATGTTTGCCTTCAGGCAACAATGCCATCGCGCCTCCATAGGCGGCATCAACGTGAAGCCAGATGTTTTGTGCGCGGCAGAATCGTGCGATGCCCGGGATCGGATCCACGGCGGCGCTCGACGTCGTGCCTACCATCGCTACCACTGCGACAGGAAGAAAACCCGCGCGTCGGTCCCTTTCAACTGATTCCTTAAGCCGCTCGAGGTCCATTCGGTAGAGATCGTCGGAAGGTATGCGCTGCACATTCATCTCGCCAATGCCGAGCGTGATCGCAGCCTTTACAATAGAGCTGTGGGCTTGATCGGAAGCATAGATCCGCAAACGCGGGATCTCCGGACGATCACTTAACCCGTGAGTGCGAATGTCGTAATTGAGACTCTCGCGTGCTGCTGCGAGTGCGTGAAGAGTTGCTACGGATGCAGTGTCGTATACGACGCCGGAAAACGTTTCCGGTAGATCGAGCATGCGCCGCAGCCATTCAAGCACTACCGTTTCCAACTCTGTAGCAGCGGGCGAAGTACGCCACGTCATCGCGCTGACATTCAAAGCTGCTGCGATCATCTCGCCCAATATGCCAGGCGCGGTGGTGGTTGAGCCGAAGTAACCTAAAAAGGCGGGGTGTCCCCAGTGAACAAGATGAGGAAGAATTAACTTTTGAAAATCCTTCAAAATGCTTTCGATCGGTGCACCCAATTCGGGTAAATCATCGGGTAATCTGGCGCTTACTTCTCCCGGGAGCGTGGACGAAGAGATTGACCGCTCATCGAGACGCGACCGATAGTCAACTATCCAGTCGGCCACCTGGTGAATAGCAGCTCGAAACGTCTCTTCCGAGAAATCTCCGAGGAGCGACGGCGCTTCTTGCGTGGATGCTTGAGGCGATGTTTGGCTAGACATGCTCATGCCGGGTGAGTACCCCTACTCCGCTGCGATCCGCCAGCGCACGACTCTGAATCCTTCCACCGGCAACCCACGCTTCTCCGGTGCCTTTTGAAAGGAGTCGTGGTCCGAACGGGTAGCCTCCATAACGCAGACGCCAGTAGACAGCCCAGTACACGCTTAAAGACCGGTCCAAAACCCAAAGTGGTGCGGACAACAAAGAAGTCGTCGGAAAAAATCTGTATGCGGAATCGCGGAGAAGTCCGCGCAAGGTAACCAGCATGGCACAGAGTGAGATTGAAAGTGCGAGGTAGAAGGCTGCCTGGGATCCTGCGAAAAGCAAAGTTAGACACACGGCCGGAAGAACCGATAGGAACGCCGCTGTTTTTAGTCGCATCACAAAATCTTCGTAAGCCTGTCTCGGACGTTGTTCAACCCATTTCGCAAACGTTGGTGGACGCTTAAGCAGGAAAAAGTCCAAGGCGTAGTTAATGTGCGCGCCCTTGAGCGCGAAGTGACGGACGATTTCTTCATTATCGAATAGAACATCCCCGTCATATGGACCAACCCTGCGCATGGTAGATCGTCGAAATCCGCAGGTGCCCGGATAATCTCCTGCGCGAAGAGCGCCTCTATTCATAAGCATTCGAGCTGCCTCTAAACGGGCCCACCACGGTAACGGGGATAAGAAATTCTGTGGCCTAACCATCTCAAACTTATCAAGCAAATCACACATCCGGTCGATGTCACCGTGTGTGTACCTGATATCGTCGTCAGCGAGAATGATTCGTTCGGATGAGGCGAGATCCACTCCAGTATGAACACCATTCACCTTGCCGTTGAGGTAGGTATACTTTGGATCCGTTGTCACGTGACGACATACTTCGCCCCACTCGTCGTCGTGTTTCCCAAACACTGACGCAGGTGAACCATCTACAACAAGGACCTCGCAACCGGCCTCGGTGAGGGAACGAAAATAAGAAGCGAACATGCACATTTCGGCTTGGTCAACGCGCACGCGCCTGATGGGCAGTAAATAGGTACAACGCGGAGTGTCGTTATCTCTGGCCTTCATGCCGCCGCTCCTATGCTCCTCATTTTGTTCGCAGAGTCAGTCCTTTCGGCAACGCCTGCTTGCAGATCGGCCTGCTTCGCTGCACGGGCAGTCGCCATGCCGGCGCGACCGCTAAGAAACTTTTGTTGATCGTAGCCAAGTACAAGTTCTGCCGCGTAATTCGGATAGATTTGCGCAAGTGGCAGAGCGACGTCGTGAAGCATCCAACGGCCATGACGCTCGTCTTCCTTTATGTGTAATTCCCAGTAGCCGCGGGCCGCGGATGACATACCGAGCCGTTCCGCGGCAATGCGGTAGTTGTCAAAAGCTGCGGGAACAGAGATTTCGGTGTAGAGCAACCCGCCCACATATCGCAAATAAAATCGTTTGCGTTCCGAAAGCAGGAAACTGTGGTTGATGGCCGCGAGTACCTCCCATGGCACACTTTCAAAGTAGGCCTCTGCTTCAGTGTTCATTCCTAATTCCGAAAGCATTTGAACAAAGAAGGAAGAATGTTTTCGCGCCAATCGTCCGCCGCCGTATTCCTCCACCAGAAGTCGTATCATCATCGAATGAATTTTGTTGCCTACGCCGCCCAGTGTACGCGAAAGCTGGCTTGCTTCTACGAGGCCATCGAGCGAAGCGATTTCTAAAAGCCGGCGATAACCAGCCAACCCCATCTGTTCGCGAAAATAGAATCCTTCGGCAGAATCTGAAGGCGCCACATCTTTCTGCGCCCTACGCACCAAAGCTTCGGCGACGTCGATGCCGTCGATGAAGAGCGCCTCGTGTTGCGTGAGCTGCGAAGACTCCCATGACTGCCAGGCGGACTCGATCCGGTTACGAACTGAACGGAGATAATCTGACCGCTCGTTGTCGTAGCGGCGAAGATCGTCATACCAAAAAAGTTTCAGTCTGTTGATGTGATAAAGAATACGCTGCAGGAAGAGATGTGCGGCGTCGTCACTTACGTTCTGTTGATAAGCACGGTGCATCGCGACAACCAGTGCATGATCGAACTCGAACGAAATCAAAGGCCGCGAACGCAGTTGCTCGTCGAGATCCCGTAATTCCAGCAACGAACTGAATTGCTTTTCCGCTTCAATAAAACTCGATGAGGAATTATTAATAGTGTCAAAGAATCTTGAAAACTGCTCAGTTGCGTGTTTCTCGATCACCAGGCTTTCCATGTTCCCACTCCCATTGTTCGTCTAATTAAAATCTAATCCTTCAAGTTCTCTTTAAAAATGATGCTGAGGCAGGAAAGACTGCCTTCCGCCTTTCGAAATTCTGAAATATCCAGAATCTCTATCCTGTCGTTATAGGGTTCCACTAGCTCAACAGTTCGTGGCGCTCCCTTCTCAATACAGATCACTTCATCGATGCGAATCATGTTCGCCGACCAGGGTTCATCTTCCGGTACATACAACTGCCGAACGCCTTTGACCGCGGATGCGTCGATCCAACGAGGATTGAGTATTAGTGTTTCATCATCCACAACGCCGCACGCGGTCGTCAAGTGTAGTCCACCCCGAACGTTTACAGGGACGACCTTATAGCCGAAGGCGTCAACAATTTTTGCAAAGCTTTCTATGCCTCGACCGTTGGTTCGGCGCGAAAGCCCCACGAAGATCGTCCTCCCAACTGGAACCACATCGCCCCCATCAAGCGTGGCCGGAAGCAGGATATGTTCTATTCTCCGATACGGCGCCAGAATCTTTTCGACTTCAGTAACCTCCCCACGCCGGGCCGGCGCGCCCATGCTCCCTACGACGCATATCTCATCGAGCACCACTGCGGCGTCCTGAACAAAACAGCAGTCCGGATATGAAGGACTGGCCGGAACTGTGACAACCTCCACGCCATACTTTCTTAACAGCGCGCAATAGTCTTGGAGTTGCATTGCTGCGTTTTCGTAATCGATGCGTTCGCGACACCGGTACGTTAACTCACAAGCCGCGATGTTCGATGAAACGCCACGAGTGATTGCAGTAATCTGATGTTTCTGGTTGTTGGTCTGGAGTGCGTCGGATCCAGAAGAAATCACAACGGGCAGCTCTTGTGCGAGCGTAGTTATATTCAGGAGGGACATTTTTCGCCGTCAGTCAAATAGAGTCGCCAATAAATAAAGTCGCCAAAGCCGGCGGCGCGACGCTTGCGCGTCTACCGCATTGCTTGCCGATGAAACTGTTGCTTAAGACCCGACTACCTTATTAAAGCAAGGGAAAAAGCGGTTAAGGTTTTATGCGTATAAAGTAATTTAGCTCGTGAGTTATTAAATCTCTGTACGTCACCGTTCACATACTGTTGAATCGTGTAGCTAACCCGTACGACTGCCTACCGCTTCGTCCTTTTTTGGATCGAATCGCGCCCATTCGTCGCACAAAGTTTGCGTGACCCAGTGGAGTGCAAAAACAATGCCGCGGACTCGAACTAATCGAATGTCCTCTTACAAACGGTTCGCAAAAACTTAATGTCAAAACTCACCGACAAGATTAAGACAGCTCTGGATGAGAGCCGAATGCTGATTCTGGGGACGCAGATTTTTTTAGGTTTTCAGTATCGTGCGGTGTTTGAGAAGGGTTTCGAGGCGCTGCCGCGTTCTTCGCAGCAACTGAAGTTAGCAGCTTTGGGCGTTATGCTTGTGGCGGTAGCGTTGCTTATGTGGCCCGGCGCGTATCATCGAATCGTCCGCGCCGGAAACGATGCGACCGACGTGCACGACTTCACCAGTGCCGTGATGGACATAGCGCTGCTTCCTATCACAATCGTATTTGCACTGGAGTTCTACGTCCTCAGTGCCAGGGTTTGGGGAATGGCTGGCGGCGTGGTCGCCGGTGCCACAATGGGAGCGATAGCACTTTTTTTTGGTACGGCCTGGGAATTATGGGTATTCGAAGGAAACAATCAACCCGCTCAAGAAAAGCATCAGATAAAGAGAACGAGGCGCAAATGGAGAAGACACCGACTCACACCAAGGTTGACCAGGTGCTTACCGAAGCGCGCGTAGTGTTGCCAGGCGCGCAAGCCCTACTAGGTTTTCAATTCGCCACGATCCTGCTGGAATCGTTCGATAAGCTACCGGCAACTTCCAAAGACGTTCATTTGTTGAGTCTGATCTTACTGGGTATCAGCGTAATCCTCCTGATGGCTCCGGCAGCCTACCATCGTATTGTCGAACAAGGAGAAGACACAGAACACTTCCACGGCGTGGCCAGCCGGTTTTTGCTTGCAGCGATGGTGACTTTGCCTATTGGTATCTGCGGCGATTTATTTGTGGTTGTCTTGAAGGTAACTGAATCGAAGCCTGCTGCAATCGCCAGCGCCGTTTCAGCCCTAATTGTTTTCTACGGACTTTGGTTCGGCTTTACTACATATCGGAAAGCGCAAATAGGTTCTCGCTAGTCATTGATCAATCGATTGTTGAAGAACAACTTTCAGCGAAGTTTTTCGTCAGCCGTTGTTCGTGAATTCTTCGACTCAAAATTGCAATAATTTGTGATCGCTATGGGACAGACCCAATCGGTCGTGCACTATAAATTCGGCGCACTGGCAAGCAGGGTTGAGCCGAGGCGGTCGGACCGTTCCCATCAGAACCGAAGACAGCCTCGGCCCTTAAGTCTCAACGCAGACCCGTAACCCACGCCATGGCGCAATTGCTGCATACACGCTCCGACGTCTTAGATCGTTTCGCATTCGTGCATCGTCGGCATCCGCCTTGCAGTAATTTCCTTACAATCTGAGAACACCCGCTAGACGAGTTGCGTGCGGCCTCTAAACAGACATTATTCTTCGCGTCTGTACCGGAAAGCTACAACACCTTGCTCTGTAGGTGTCCCAGAAATCATGAATTTGCAATTACGGAAGAGAACAAGGAGAAATAAAAAATGAGTTTGAATTCGGAATTTTTGCCTGCCAATAATTTAGAAAACAGCGGGTCCAATACGAGCATTAATATCGGCGGTCTCGAGCGAATTGCTTGCGCCGTCGCCGGGGGCGCGCTCGCATTCTATGGTCTACGTCGTCGTTCAATCGGTGGGCTTGCTCTTTCGGTGGCTGGGGCCGCCTTGCTACACCGCGGCAGCACAGGGCACTGCAATGCCTATGACGCACTTGGCATTAACACTTCCAGCCAAACTGAAAACGAGGTTCCGGTTGCGCGAGATGTTCACGTAGAGAAATCGATAACCATCAATAAATCGCCGGAAGAGCTTTACAATTTTTGGCGCGAATTTGAAAACCTGCCTCGCTTCATGAACAACCTTGAGTCGGTAACTAGCCTGGGCTTCAACCGTTGGCATTGGGTAGCGAAAGGACCTGCGGGCTCCAAAATAGAGTGGGACGCCGAGATCTACAATGAGAAGCCGAATGAAATGATTGCCTGGCGCTCGCTTGAAGGATCTGACGTAACGAATGCAGGCTCAGTTCATTTTGAACCGGCTACCGGCGAGAGAGGAACGCAGGTAAAGGTCGTTCTTAACTACAACGCTCCCGCGGGGAAAATCAGTGCTCTTTTTGCAAAGCTGTTTGGCCAGGAACCGGGTCAGATGATCGAAGAGGATCTGCGAAGGTTGAAACAGGTGTTAGAGACTGGAGAGATCGCCACCGTGGAGGGCCAGCCCTCAGGACGCGACCCGCAGGCGAGACCATTAAGCGAGGTTAAGACGTCCAGTGAGACGCCGCTGGGAGAACGCGAGAAAAGTCGCGCGGCATCGTCCATGAACTAGATTGCTAATGGAAACAACAAGGGGAATTGACGATGAAAGCACTATGTTGGTTCGGCAGGTATGACGTTCGTGTCTATGACGTGCCTGAACCTAAAATTCTCAATCCACGCGACGCGATCATTAAAGTAACAACAACTGCAATCTGCGGTTCCGACCTTCACCTTTACGACGGCTACATTCCAACCATGGAGAAAGGCGACATACTTGGCCACGAGTTCATGGGCGAGGTTGTCGAGGTCGGAAATGCAGTAAAGAAGTTCAAGACGGGTGATCGCGTCGTCGTACCTTTTACGATTGCCTGTGGCAATTGCTTCTTTTGCCGGAAGGGTTTGTGGTCGGCATGCGACAACTCCAATCCGAATGCAAGCATCGCGGAAACACTTTATGGTTATTCCGGCTCGGGACTCTTTGGATATTCGCACATGATGGGTGGCTATGCGGGTGGCCAAGCTGAATTTGTCCGCGTTCCGTTTGCTGATACCGGTCTGAAAAAAATTCCCGATGGGTTGACGGACGAACAAGTCCTTTTTCTCTCGGACATTTTCCCTACGGGATACATGGCCGCCGAGAATTGCAATATCCAACGCGGTGACACGGTCGCTGTTTGGGGTTGTGGGCCAGTCGGCCAATTTGCCATCAAAAGCGCGTTCCTCTTAGGAGCGGAACGCGTTATCGCTATCGACAACGTCCCCGAGCGTTTACGCATGGCCGCTGAAGATGGGAAAGCGGAAACTGTAAACTTCGACGAGGTGGACGTGTACGAAAAACTGAAAGAGATGACCGGTGGTGTCGGACCAGACTCTTGTATCGATGCCGTTGGTTTGGAGGCGCACGGAGCAACACTTGACGCTATTTACGATCGGGCCAAGGCGGCTCTAATGATGGCGACGGATCGACCACACGCTTTGAGACAGGCAATTCACGCATGTCGAAAGGGTGGAACGGTATCAGTCCCCGGCGTATACGGGGGATTTCTTGATAAGTTTCCTTTTGGCGCAGCCTTCGCCAAAGGTATTACATTCAAGATGGGCCAGACCCACGTTCATAAATACGTTGAGCCCTTGCTTGAAGAGATTGAGAATGGAGCAATCGACCCGTCTTTCGTAATCACGCATCGATTCAGCCTTGACGATGCGGCGAAGGGCTACGAAACGTTTAAGAACCAACCGAATGAGTGCATCAAGGTCGTGATGCATCCGTAGAGGCCAGGGGACAGCGGTCAGGGGCCAGAGGTCAGAGGTTAGAGATTTTCCATTTCTTATTTTTCATTTTCCATAATTTTCCATTTGTCATTTAGATCGTTTTCGCACCATGGCCAAGTCGCGAAGAATGCCCCAAGGAATTGAGCCTTGGTGGCTCACCGATACGTCCGAGACGTGTCCTGCATGCAGTCAGGCGTACGCATATCACACGGAAATCCGTTGTTTTGATTGCGATGGTCCTCTGTGTCCCATCTGTGTGCAAGTAACCACGAAGCTTGAATTAACCTGCCGCGATTGCTTCGAGTGCACGGATCCGGAAAGCGAGGCGTTGAGATAATGGCCGCGCGTGCAATCTGGAAAGGTGAACTGAAAATCGGCGCCGCCAAGATTCCGGTGAAGTTGTATTCAGCTGTCGTTGACCGCACGATTCATTTTCATATTCTCGATGAAAAACACCTCATGAGGGTGAAACAACATATGGTTGCGCCCGACACCGGAGATGAAGTTACTAATGAGGACGTTCAAAAGGGGTATGAGATCGAGCCCGGAAGGTTTGTAATCGTCACGGACGAAGAACTGGAAAAGCTTCAGCCCAAACCCTCGCGTGATATTGAAGTCGATCAATTTGTGCCGCCGGAAGCAGTCAGTCAGCAGTGGTACGAGAGACCTTACTACCTGGCGCCCGATGGAGATGGAAAGGCCTATTTCGCACTGGTCGAGGCGTTGAAAAACACAAACCGGGAAGGCGTCGCTCACTGGGTGATGCGAAATAAAGCTTACGTTGGCGCGCTCCGCGCGGAGGGCGATTATTTGCTGTTGGTGACGCTACGCAATGCTGAGGAAGTAATTTCTGCTCGCGATCTTCCCAAACCTGCGGGGGGAGCGCCGACACAAAAGGAACTCGCTATGGCCAAACAGCTGGTAGGTCTTTTGGAAGGTGAATTCAATGCCAAAGATTTCAAAGATGAATACCGCGAACGGGTGATGGAATTCATCGAGCACAAAGCAAAAGGTAAAGCGCCTCGATTGCGCGCCGTGAAGTCAAAACGTAAGGCCGCTTCGCTCGATAGCGTGCTGGCCAAGAGCATTCAATCACTGAAAAAGGAGAACCGCGCTGCCTAGACGAGCAAGCAAAAAGAAGAGGGAAGACGAGAACGACGAGCAGGGCGGTCCACGTCCGTTCTGGTCAGGTACGCTCACGTTTGGGCTCGTCAGTGTGCCGGTGAACCTGTTTCCTGCGAATAAAAGTAATCGGGCGCCGTTGCGGATGCTAAGTCCAGAAGGTGAGCCGCTGTCTCGAAAGTATTATTCGGAGAAAACCGGACGTGACCTCGACGCCGATCAGATAGTGCGCGGTTACGAAATCGACAAAGGCAAATACGTCGTGATCACCGACGAAGAACTGGATCGCCTCGCCCCCGAAAAAAGCCGTGACATAGATCTGAAACGATTCGTTCCGGAGGAGTCTATTCCGCCAGTCTACTTCGAACGAGGTTACTTCTTGACGCCTGCGGCAAATTCCGAGAAGGCTTATAAGTTGCTGACCGAAACCATGGAAAAGGAAGGTAGAGCCGGACTCGCAACATTCGTAATGCGCGGGAAGGAGTATCTTGTCGCGATATTCGCCGACCATGGGATTCTCAGGGCTGAAACAATGCGGTTTCCTGACGAGCTGCGCACTCCTGCGGACGTAGGCCTGCCAAAAAAGCCGAAGGTTCCGAAGGCGACGGTAAACAAATTGGAGAAGCTTATTAGCAATAAGTCGAAGAAGCAGTTTTCTACGACGGGACTCAAAGATGAGCAGACAGAGAGTCTTCTGAAATTGGTAAAGAAGAAGAGCGCTTCAAGTAAAAATATTGTTGAAATTGAAACTGAAGATCGTGATCGTGACCAGGGAAAGGTTATAGACCTCGTGGCGGTGCTCAAGAAAAGCTTGGCGGCGAAGGGCTAAACTGACAGTCGTTCGGGAATCTTCCACACCGCAAAAAGCATTTACCCAGCCTTGATTCTTTAAACAATACATGGCGTCTCTTTGGAAATTAGGTGGACAAACATTGTCGGAACTGGCTAAGCGTGTCTGGTCTGACATCGGCAAAGATGACATCTTCGGACGCGCAGCCCAGTTGTCCTATTATTTTCTGCTGGCACTGTTCCCGTTACTGCTATTTCTGACTTCTGTTATCGGGCTGATTATGGGGTCAGGCACCGGCCTGCGCCATAGCCTCTTTAATTACCTGGGCAAGGTGTTGCCGTCATCGGCTTCGGCACTCGTCAGCACCACCATGTTCGAAGTCAGTAACGCCAGTGGTGGAGGCAAAATATCATTCGGTATCCTCGCCGCTCTGTGGGCAGCGTCAACGGGGATGGGGGCGATCAGCGAGTCGCTTAACGTCGCTTATCATGTGAAGGAGACCAGACCGTGGTGGAAACAACGCCTCACCGCCGTGCTACTAACAGTGGCTTTGGGCGTGCTGATCATCTGGGCGTTGGTTCTGGTGCTTTATGGCGGAAGGATTGCTGATTTTCTCGCGGTCCATTACGGGTTCGGTCAAGCCTTTGTCCTCGTATGGAAAATTGTGCAGTGGCCGATTGTCCTCGCTTTTCTCTTTATTGGCTTTGCTTTGATTTATTACTGGGCCCCCGATCTTAGGGATCAGGATTGGAGATGGGTAACGCCGGGTTCGCTTGTCGCGGTTATTCTCTGGCTCCTGGTCTCTTTCGGTTTTCGTCTCTACCTCCATTACTTCGATTCGTACAGCAAGACATACGGTTCACTCGGCGCGGTCATAATCCTCATGCTCTGGTTCTATCTGACGGGAGCAGCGATCTTAATCGGGGGAGAAGTCAATTCAGATATTGAGGCTGCAGCCGCGCGCGAGGGGGCTTCGAAAGCGAAAGACAAGGGCGAAAAGAATCCTGACCGAAAAGATTAATTGCCTGACCGAAAAGATTAATTGATAGCTACTTCAGCGGGAGAATGAGTTCTGATAAAAAGGGGAGAATCATGGCAAACGCAAGTTCGCAAACGAGGCAAACACGAAATGATACGGATCAAGAATCCGCAAAGCGACAGCTTGAACGGCAGATGGAACGAACTCGTGAGTCTCTGGCCGAGACTGTGGGCGAAATTAAGGAAACTGTGGAACAAGAATATCAGGCCGTGAGACAAACTGTTTCCGGAGTCCTTGATTACCGGGAAGAATTTCAGAAGGAGCCTTTGGTCTGGAGCCTGGGTGCGCTTTCAGCAGGATTCGCGCTCGGTTATACAGTCGGTTACGCTCACAAGCACGCCAAGGGCGGAAAACAGTCGCAGTTAGTCGCTTTCGCCGACAGTATGGTCAAAGAGTTGGGGACAGTGGGCCAGGGTCTCGTGATTCCTGTTCTCAGTGACAAAATCCGGGAGCTGTTTGGATTCGATTTCACGCAATTGCTTAAGGACGTGGGCGCATCAAAGAAGACCGTCCGAAAAGGATCAGTCAAGCGCAAGACAGTTAAGGCCAGAACCCGGAAACAAGCGGGCAAAAAGAAATCAAGGTAGGCTGAAAACCTGCCGTGGCGTGAACATTCCCATCCGTTCGTCTCAAAGGCATTTCTAAAGGTTGAGCACAATGCTGTGTAATTCTGCACCTGACACAGTGTAATTATTCGGCAATTGTGTAGGCCAGCTAAGTCGTCTCTCAAATAGACCGCGCTAACCTTCCTCCAACCCCGCACATTCTCGGGGTTTTTAATAAAAATAAGCCGCTCCTAAGTTGCCGCTGACGGCACAACCCTTGCCCATGCGAGCCCGGCGTTAGCGTCGCTCGCCTCTCCCCAGCTCCCAAATCCTGCCCTTTTACTCTCACTTCAGGAACACACTTAAACAGAGAAACGAGCAATCCCCCATGAGCAACCTGCCGCGAAGTAGAAAGAATCTTCCGCTATTATCGATTCACAGGAATCTATTTATGCTGCTGGTGGCAGCGATGTCGTTGGCCTTACCCGAGAAATTAAATGCGCAGAGTCTTCGCGGGGAAGAAATATCTGTTACCAGCAAGTCGTTGTCAGCTTCTACCTGGAATATAACCGGAAACATATCTGGCACGTCTGGCACGGTAGCATTAGTTAGGACAAAACACATTCCTAACAACGCTCTTGTTGCGAGATACACGGAAGAAATGGCAGCCACTGATCGGATGTTGGCAGCAATTTTTGGGGGGCCGGGCGCGGTAGCGGCCGCCAATAGCTTTGAGCCGGAAAAGTTGGCCCAACAGTATCCCTTATATCGCGGCGATATTTTGGCTGATGACGGACGATTACTCCGAGGGCACCTTTCATACGCGATGCACTTATATGGCAGCGACGATGGTACGCGGGAAACAGAAATTTACGTCCCACTCGGATTCACTTCCCATAGTGGCCAACCCAGTCGTACTGACGCAGTAGTCACATTTTATTATCCGCGCTTGGGCAGTCAAACCGACGTGACGCTGGCGGTTTTTCATATCGCAAATTTCGAGCTTCGTAACGAGGGAGACCGGGTACGCGTTGGGACTATTGGCGGTCCGGGCGGTTCGATAGGTTCGTACAAACATGCTCACCTCGAATTTTATCGCGGTAATACCGGCCTTCCTCCATTAGTTGCGAGGGTAAAGATGCGCATCGATCCGACTACCGTGTTCCTATCAGCGTTGGATTCTGTTTCCACTATCCATGACGTGGCCTTCTCGTGCGCGCCTTACTAACATAGGATCACGTCTCGAAAATGATAACGGGGAGCAACTTTCATTGCTCCCCGTTTTTATTCAGGTGATCAAGAATCGTACTTCTGCACCAAACTTGAAGTTATGTCGCCCGCGTGAATAGCTCAGCGAGTCGTAAATTTGATAGGAGTTGTTCAACCCGCCTTGCGGTAAATTTCCGTTAGGACCGAGGCCAAGGTTAAGCGGAGCCACGGTAACGTTTGGAAATGTGTTGAAGGCGGGATCAAAACTCCTCGCTGCTCGGGGTGCATTAAGGTGCCGGTTCTGCAAGTAACCAAACACTGAACCGTGAAAGCTATTGGTACCTGATTTAGTTACCGTGTTGAACTGGCGGCGGCGCCGGTACCGAATTCGGCGTTGTAATTATTGGCGATTCCCCGGATAAGACCAATGGTGGATTCGGAGAACTATACTTCTTAAGACCATGCATTGAACGCGGACAACGCATTTGTAATGAACGGGCCTTCAGCAATCGCCAGTCGGCCTGAAATACCGGTGTTGAACCCTGCTGAATGAACGCGTAACGCTGCAGGATTCTTCAGGACTATTACTTTATTTGATTTCGGCGTTAAACTGCGTCGGTTCGAAGGCATACGTTGTAAACCCGGGTCTGGAGTACACGAGCAAGCTGGGCGTTAATACAGAAAACAAGTCTCGCTTCGAGGTAACTCTACGGCGGCCGCTATTGTGATCGAATACCAAACTTAAACGTAACCCTGAAGGAACTATGAAATTCGGCAAGCTAATTCTCAAGAACATCCTGCGCAATAAGCGACGTACTCTGCTTACGATTTCGAGCTTAGTTGTCTCATTGTTCCTGATTATTACTCTCGCCACTATATTGACGGAGTTTACGCGGGGTAGTGAAGTCTCAAGTCCCGTTCGCCTCGTAACACGTCATGCGGTGTCGCTGGGATTCACGTTACCTGTAGCTCAAGCACAGCGAATAGCGACGGTGCCGGGCGTAAAGACCGTGATTCCTTTCAGTTGGTTCGGCGGCATTTATATCGACGAGAAAAACTTCTTCGCTAACTTTGCGGTCGACGCCACCAAGCTTCGAGAAGTTGTGACTGAGCTAAAAATGTCAGAACCCGAATGGCAGGCATTCATCAACGATCGGCAGGGTGCGATCGTCGGACAAAAACTCGTGAAATTGTATGGCTTCAGCATCGGACAAAAGATCACATTGCGAAGCCCGATCTACGACCGCAGCGTGGAGTTTATCGTGCGAGGCATTTGTACTGGAGGTGATGAGAAGACGCTGTTCTTTCATCATGAATACGTGAACGAACTGGTTCCTGCATGGGCGAAGGACCAGGTAAGCACGTTCAGTATTTTAGCGAACTCGGCTGAGGATGTGCCGCGCATCGCTCAGGCCGTCGACTCGCTGTTTATTAATACTGATGCGCCGACGAAGACCGAAAGTGAACGGGATTTTGCTATCAGCTTTGAAACGATGATGGGCGGCGTGAAACAATTCATGTATGGCATCATGGCCGCTATTACGTTTTCACTTCTGCTGGTTATGGGAAATACGATGGCCATGTCCGTTCGCGAGCGAACGAGGGAAGTCGGAATGCTTAAAGCTCTTGGTTTTCAGCGGGGAACCATTGCCGGATTATTCGTCGGTGAAGCGCTGCTCGTAACGACCGTGGGTGCCTTGATAGGGATTGGTGGAGCAATGCTAATCTTTAACTCTGTCGACTTAAGTCTCTACATTCCCAATTTTCAGTCCTTCGTTCCCACGCCGACCACCCTTTTGGCAGCTTTCGCTGTTTCCATCTTCGTTGGGATGGCTAGCGTAATTTATTCTGCTTATCGCGTGTCCGGAATGACCATTGCGGAAGCGCTGCGCAGCACTGAATAATGGCCTTACCGTTAAAGTACAACCTTCGCAACATCACCAGACGCAAGTCCAGTACGCTGGCAACAGCCTTTACGATTGGCCTGACGGTCGGAGTGTTTCTGATGGTGATGGCGCTGGCGCGCGGCATCGATCTCACGTTAGCCAGTAGTGGTGAGCCTTTGAATCTGATTGTTTTACGCGAGGGAAGCACCGCTGAATTAAATAGCAGCGTGTCACGCGAGAACCTTAACAATCTAATGTACCTCGATGGCGTTGTGAGGGAAGGCGACCAACCATTGGCGGCGCCCGAAACCCTGACTCTGATCTATAAGGCGCGAAAGGGAATGAGTCAGGGATCGAATGTAACCATTCGCGGTATCGGGCCGATGTCGAACAAGCTGCGGTCCGGATATCAGACGGTGGCGGGCCGGATGTTTCAACCGGGACTTACTGAGGCGATTGTAGCCCGGCGAATTTCTGAACGCTTTCAAGGACTGGATATAGGAGATAAATTTCGCGTGCAGGCCACGGATTACACGGTAGTCGGATTGTTTGAGGCGGGAGGCAAAGCATTCGAATCGGAGATCTGGGTAGACGTAAATTCTCTGGCCAGCAGTATGAAACGGGAATCGTTTTCATCTGTGCTGTTGCGCGCGACGGATGAAACAGCGCTGGCGTCACTGGCGAAGCGGATTACAGAGGATCAAAGGTTGCACTTAAAGGCGGTGCCGGAACGGACGTTTTATGAAGATCAACAGGGAGCGGCGTCAGGCGTACTTAAAGCGTTGGCGATCTTTATAGCGCTCATTATGGCCGTCGGTGCGGGCTTTGCCGGAATGAACACAATGTATGCGGCCGTGGCTAGACGAACCAAAGAGATTGGGACCCTTCGGGTGTTGGGATTCCGGCGGCGCAGTATTTTGCTTGCTTTCATACTGGAGTCTGTGGCGATCGCCATTGTGGGAGTCGTGATCGGCATCATCCTGGCACTTCCCCTCAACTTTGTCTCGACGGGCACAGCAAACTTCACCAACTTCAGCGAAATTGCCTTTAATTTCCGCGTCACACCCGGCTTGATGTTGTCAGCTTTGATCTTTGGAGTTGCGATAGGTTTCCTTGGTTCGGTGCTTCCATCTATTCGAGCTTCCCGATTTAAGATAGTTGATGCGCTTCGCGCTACTTAGCGGCAATACCCAGGCTGCAGCACGGATCGAATCCATGGCCATAAACCCAAAGACTCAGGAAGATCAGGAAGACCTTAACAAGCGCCTCAGGAGCTTGAAGATAGACCGCGGCCAGCCGACCTCTGCGTCCGCACGAAACGGCTTGCCCAAGATAGTGCTCGCGGCGCTGGCTACGGTACTTGTTGTCGTCGCGGCAGCCTACTTTTACTTCTCGTCGACGCCGAAGACTATTTCTGTAGCTGAAGTGAAGCTGGAAAACGGGGCAGGGTCCTCAGGCGGCACGGTCTTATCTGCGTCCGGGTATGTGGTGGCCCACCATAAGATTGCTGTGGGAGCGAAAGTAATGGGGCGCGTGGCGTGGATTGGCGTTGAAAAAGGCGACCGGGTGCTTCAGGGTCAAGTGCTCGTGCGGCTGGAGGACAACGACTTTCGCGCGCAGGTAAATCAAGCGCGAGCAAACCTTGCGGCCGCCCAGGCTCGACTTGATCAGTTACGGAGTGGTTCTCGACCTCAGGAAAAATTAAAAGACAGGGCTGGAGTGCTGCAGGCGGAAGCGACGCTTCGAAATGCCGAAGCAGAGTACGAGCGCAGCGAGCAACTATATCGCGCCGGCGTTTCTTCGAAAGCTGAACTGGATCGCGCGCTTGCCCAGCGAGATACTGCGCGGGCTTTGCTTCAATCTGCCAGGCAGTCAAGCGCTATGACCGACATAGGACCCCGGTCGGAAGAGATCCGCGCGGCGGCAGCGCAGGTTGGACAGATGAAAGCCGCGCTCGACTATGCACAAACACAACTTGCTGCTACAGAAATAAGGGCGCCGGTTTCCGGAACTGTTTTACAACGAATCGTGGAGCGCGGGGAGATGGTCAGTCCTTCGGCCATGGGCGAATCGGGCGCGCGCACATCGGTCGTGGCCCTGGCCGATCTCAATGATTTACAGATCGAGTTGGACATTAGTCAGGCTGATTTTGCGCGACTAAAGATGGGCCAGCGTGCTGAAATTATTCCGGAAGCATTTCCAAACCTGAAATATGCAGGCTTTATTGCCGAGATTGCTCCGGAGGCGAATCGAGCCAAGGCAACAGTCCAGGTGAAGGTTAAAGTCGACAACCCTGATGAGCAGTTGCGCCCGGAAATGAATGCGCGCGTTAACTTCCTTGACGATGCCCAATCCGGGCAAACAATGGCGTCTTCACGCGTGTTAGTGCCCAAAGCTGCGGTGGTGCGAAAGGATGGGAATGCATTCGTTTTCGTCGTCAAAGGCAACAAGGTGGAACAGCGATCCATACGGCTGGGCGATGAGGCAGGAGAATATTATTTTGTGTTTGAAGGACTGAGCGGTGGGGAATCCGCAGCTGTTAGCGGCGTCGATAAGTTGCGCGACGGCGACCGCGTAAAGATTAATAAGTAGTCGTTTGTCGCGAGGCTGCATTATTTTTAGAACTTTGTGCTTTGTACTTTGTGCTTGGTCGCAATTTCTTCAATTTCAGAAATTGGCAGTTCCGAAAATACAAAGAAGGAAGTACACAGCTCAAAGTACGAAGTAGCTCAAAGAACAAAACATTACATCCAGGTTGGTTTATTATCGAGGTTTAGATTATGCCGCAACCGGTCGTTCAAGTTCGGAACGTAAGTAAGCGTTTCGCGCGAGATGGATTTGAAGTGGTGGCCCTGGACCATGTTGATCTGGAGATCGAGCAGGAAGACTTTCTCGCGCTGATGGGCCCCAGTGGCTCGGGCAAATCTACGCTACTGAACTTGCTAGCGGGAATAGACCGATGCACGGAAGGTGAGGTCGACGTCTTGGGAACCGACTTATCGAGGTTGAAGGAAAGTCAGCTCGCCGCGTGGCGCAACACTCACATCGGATACATATTTCAAACCTTTAACCTCGTGCCGGTGTTGACTGCCTTTGAAAATGTCGAGTTGCCACTCCTCTTGACGAAGTTGTCGAAGGCCGAACGAAAGAAAAATGTCGAAACATCCCTGGAGTTGGTTAGTCTTAGCGACCGCATGCATCATCAACCGCGCCAGCTATCGGGTGGGCAGGAACAACGCGTGGCTATTGCCAGGGCGATTGTCACCGATCCCGATCTGATTCTCGCAGACGAACCCACCGGTAATCTTGATGCGCGCTCGGGCGAGGAGATACTGAATATCCTCGCGACGCTGAATAAGGAGCTGAAGAAGACAATTGTGATGGTCACTCACGACCCGCATGCCGCAAGTTACGCTACACACGAGCGACACCTGGAGAAAGGCGTATTGCTCGACAGCGCTTCGCAGGAACCCAAGTCAACATCCGCGCCCGCAAATTGAGGCGACGATAGGGTGATCTTGTAATTTGGTTCAACGCACGCTGTTAGCTTCCGCGCACGTTGAATGTGAAGGAGGTTGGTCCGATAGCGCGGCCCTTCACCCTTACGGCCCTTGGTTTCCTCCCTCGACGGCCCCCTCTTGGTTGCCGCCAGCCGCGCCGAAGAAGCGCTGCCTGTACTCCAGCGATTCGATGAAGGCCCTGGCCATCTCGGCCCGCCGCGCGCGTGCGAGCGCCACCGCTTCGTTGCGCGCGTCCTCGCCGGGCTGTGTGAAGTGGTTGAGTTTCGCGAGCCAGAAGTCGTAGCCGGAAAAATTATTGTCAGGTGCATCGTCCGGGTTGCGCCTCAGGTACCCGTAGTACTGCATGAGCACGAACGCGTCGTTGTAGAGACGGTTGAAGACCGACCCCGCTTCGACGACGCTCCGGAGCGCGGCGGCTCGTCCCGCCGTATCGCCCGTGCCGTAGGCAGTGATGGCCGCGTTGCGCTCACTCTGTGAAGGCACGACGCCAGCGTTCTGGAAGAGCTTGTCGACGTAGTCTCCCGCGAGCTGTCCCTGCGGAAACTGCGCGAGGAATTCCGGACGCGCGACGAACTGTTCGAGGTAAAGTCGCCTGTTCTCCGCGAGCTTCTGCTCCCAACCTGCCGCGCCGACGACCACCCCTTCGCTGATTAGCCGCTGGTCGCCGAGGAAGACTGCGTAGCGCGGGTTGCTCTTGAGGTTGCCGAAGCCGGCCTTGTGGGCGCGGATGACGAGGTAGCCGGTTTGCTGAAACTCGATGGAGAGAAAGAACGCCGTCGAAACGTCCGCGCGTCTGCTCTGAACGCAACCCGCGCTAGCACCACACGATTCGATCTGTTGTGTCCAGAAGTTTTCGCCCGGCGTGTCTGCCTGCCGGTAGAGGAAGTCGTGGTAGTG